>NZ_JAJLOZ010000060.1:0-30109 GCF_025548615.1 Arthrobacter sp. A2-55
CGTCGGTGTGGCCTATCAGCTGCCAGCCGCCGGGGGACTGGCGCGGGTACACGGCGGAATAGTCGCCGGCGAGTGCCACGGCGCCGGCGGGCACGGTGGTGCGCGGGGTGCTGCGGCGGGGGACGTGCAGGGCCGTGTTTTCGCCCAGCAGGTACGCGAAGCCCGGGGCGAATCCGCCAAATGCCGCCCGCCAGGTCTGGCCTGTGTGCGCGGCGATGACGCCTTCCGGGCTCAGGCCCGTCAGTGCGGCAACTTCGGCGAGGTCGGCGCCGTCGTAGTTCACCTCGACCTCCACCAGCCGGCCTGTCCCTGTGGGGGCCGTGCCGAGGTCCAGTGCCCGGATGGCGGCGGCTCCCGTGCGGGCCGCATTGGGGGAGTCAAACTTGACCAGCACTGTGGCCGCCGCGGACAGGGCATCCAGCTGGCCGGGCAGGGGGGATTCCGCCAGCCGGGCCGCCAGGGCCAGCACGGCTTCAAGCGTGGAGAGCTCCACCAGGAGGGCGCGCGTGCCGGCGGGGCGGATGGCCGTGATGGTGCCGGTTTCCCGGATCGGTGCGGCCATGGCGGGGGCATTTGCCGCGCTCACGCTGGCGGGCATGCTGGCGTTCACGCAAAGCTCTTGATCTGCACGCCGGCATTTTCCAGTGCTGCGCGGACGGCTGCGGCCATGGCCACGGCTCCGGCGGTGTCGCCGTGGACGCAGATGCTCTCGGCCGGCATGGGGATGACGCTGCCGTCGATTGCCGTGACGGTGCCCTCGGTGGCCAGGCGGACCATGTTGGCGGCGACCTGCGCGGGATCGTGCAGCACGGCATTGGCCTCGCGGCGGGAGACCAGCGTTCCCTCCGGCGTGTAGTTGCGGTCCGCGAAGGCCTCCGCCACGGCGCGCAGCCCCTGTGCCCCCGCCTTGGCCAGGGCCACCGATCCGGGCAGGAGCAGGAGGGGAAGGTCCGTTCCGAACGCCTTGACGGCGTCGACCACGGCCTGGGCGTGCCCTTCGTGGTGGACGATCGTGTTGTAGAGCGCGCCGTGGGGCTTGACGTACTTGATGGTGGCCCCGGCGGCCCCGGCCAGGGCGGACAGGGCGCCGAGCTGGTACAGGACGTCGTCGGCGAGTTCGGTGGGGGAGCAGTCCAGGAAGCGGCGGCCAAATCCGGCCAGGTCCCGGTATCCCACGTGTGCCCCGATGGTGACGCCGGCGGCCACGGCGTCGCGGCACGTTTGGGCAATGGTGCTCGGGTCCCCGGCATGGAATCCGCAGGCTACGTTGGCGCTGGAGACGGAGGTGAAGATGGCGGCGTCGTCGCCCATGGTCCAGTTCCCGAACGATTCGCCGACGTCGGAATTGAGGTCAATGTAAGGCATGTGTGATCCCCGTCTCGTGATGTGGTTCTCCAAGCATGCCCTACTTTTGTAGATTGTTCAACAATCTTGGCCGGCGAATTTGGCTCGATGCCGGCGCGCTCCAACGTTCAGCAGCCGACACGGCGCCCGTCACCAATGCCCGGTGCCCAGCCCGACGGCGGCACTTCTCGCGGGGGCCAAACTCGTGGCAGGTTTCGCCCCGGGTGTACTGGGGGCCAAACTCGTGGCGGGTTTTGCCCCAGCGGAAACTCCCGGGCAACTCGTTTAGTCGAAGACCACCGTGCGGTGGCCGTCGAGGATCACGCGGTGCTCGGCGTGCGGCAGACGGCAGGTGAAGGCGGGGGCGCACCGACGCAGTGCCGTTCCCAACTGTGTGTCAGAAACTGCATGGAATTCACCCAAAAACGGGGAATTCCATGCAGTTTCTGACACACAGTTGCCGGAGGGAGGGTGACAGGTGTTAGTCGAAGACGACCGTGCGGTGGCCGTCGAGGAGGACGCGGTGCTCGGCGTGCCATTGCACGGCCTGGGCCAGCGTGCGGGCCTCCACGGCGCGGCCCATGGAGACGAACTTTTCCACGGAGTGACCGTGGTCCACGCGGATCACTTCCTGCTCAATGATGGGGCCCTCATCCAGTGCGGCCGTCACGTAGTGGGCGGTGGCGCCGATGATCTTCACGCCGCGCGCGTGGGCCTGGTGGTACGGCTTGGCACCCTTGAAGGACGGCAGGAACGAATGGTGGATGTTGATCGCCCGGCCCTCGAGGTGGCGGCACAGCTTGTCGGAAAGGACCTGCATGTAACGGGCCAGGACCACCAGTTCCACGTCAAGGCGCGTCACCAGCTCCAGCAGCTGGTCCTCCGCGTGGGCCTTCGTTTCCGGGGTGACCGGGATGTAGTAAAACGGGATGCCGTAGAAGTCCGCCAACGGTTCCAGGTCCCGGTGGTTGGAGACGATGGCCGGAATCTCAATGGGCAGGGTGCCGGAGCGCTGGAGGAACAGCAGGTCATTGATGCAGTGCGCGGCCTTGGAGGCCAGAATCAGTGTGCGCACCGGCGCCCCGGCCCGGTGCAGCTGCCAATTGAGCGCAAACTGGCCCGCCACAGAGTCCAGGTGCTCGCGGAGGCGGGTGAACGTCGTCGTGGTTTCCACAGCCACCCGCATGAAGAAGGTGCCGGTGTCCGGATTGCCGTACTGCTGGGAGTCGGTGATGTTGCAGCCGGCCTCCAACAGGGCGCCCGCCACGGCATGGACAATGCCGGGCCGGTCGGCGCAGGACAGCGTGAGGACAAATCCGTTGGAGGCATGCTGGGTGCGGGAGTTCAGTTCAGTCACCCGTTCAACGTTACCGGCACCGGGGGGCCTGTACTACAATTAAGTCGTTGCGACTGGCGATGAGGTGGGACACCACCGGGGAGCAGCACTGTGGTTGGACCTGCGGATCGTACGCCTGGGACGCGGGGTCATGAACGCCGATTGAAAGATTGGCGGTGTACATGTCCTTGCCTGTGCCACTTAACACACATGTGCTTGACGTCGCTGCACTTCACACTGCGAAGCGGCCTGCGCCTGGGACGCGTACACCGGATAATCTGGCCTAGATAAAGATTTTTCGTGTTGTCCATCCAGGAGCCTTGACGTGTCTTATACCCCCACCCAGTCCGTGACCAATGCCCCGCTCTCCGAGCTGGACCCTGAGATTGCCGCCGTCCTCAAGGACGAGTTGGGCCGCCAGCGTGACACGCTGGAAATGATCGCCAGCGAAAACTTCGCCCCCCGCGCCGTCCTGGAAGCCCAGGGCTCCGTGCTGACCAACAAGTACGCCGAAGGCTACCCGGGACGCCGCTACTACGGCGGCTGCGAGTATGTGGACGTGGCCGAAAACTTGGCCATCCAGCGCGTGAAGGACCTGTTCGGCGCCGAATACGCCAACGTCCAGCCGCACTCCGGCGCCCAGGCCAACGCCGCCGCCCTTGCCGCCATGATCAAGCCGGGCGAGAAGATCCTGGGCCTGTCCCTGGCCCACGGCGGGCACCTGACCCACGGCATGAAGCTGAACTTCTCCGGAAAGCTGTACGACGTCGCCGCCTACGAGGTTGAGGCCGACACCTTCCGCATCGACATGGACAAGCTGCGCGAGCAGGCCATCGCCGAAAAGCCGCAGGTCATCATTGCCGGCTGGTCCGCCTACCCCCGGCACCTCGACTTTGAGGCGTTCCGCTCCATCGCCGACGAGGTTGGCGCGCTGCTCTGGACGGACATGGCGCACTTCGCCGGGCTGGTGGCCGCCGGCCTGCACCCGAGCCCGGTGCCGTACTCCGACGTCGTGACTTCCACGGTCCACAAGACCCTCTCCGGACCGCGCTCCGGCGTAATCCTGGCCAAGCAGGAATGGGCCAAGAAGCTCAACTCCGCCGTGTTCCCCGGACAGCAGGGCGGCCCGCTCATGCACGTCATCGCAGCCAAGGCCGTGGCGTTCAAGGTGGCCGCGGGCCAGGAATTCAAGGAGCGCCAGCAGCGTGTGCTGGAAGGCGCCAAGATCATCGCCGAGCGCCTCAACGCGGCTGACGTCTCCGAGGCCGGCGTGTCCGTGCTGACCGGCGGCACCGATGTCCACCTGGTGCTGGTGGACCTGCGCAACTCGCAGCTGGACGGCCAGCAGGCCGAGGACCTCCTGCACTCCGTGGGCATCACGGTCAACCGCAACGCCGTCCCGTTCGACCCCCGCCCCCCGATGGTCACCTCCGGCCTGCGCATCGGCACCCCGGCCCTGGCCACCCGCGGCTTCGGCGCCCCGGAGTTCACCGAGGTGGCCGAGATCATTGCCGCCGCGCTGAAGGGCAACGCCGACGTCGAAGCCCTCGCCGCCCGCGTGAAGAAGCTCGCCGCCGACTTCCCGCTGTACCCCGGCCAGGAGCAGTGGTAACCGCATGACCGAGGTACAAACCGCACAAATCCTGGACGGCAAGGCCACGGCTGCAGCGATCAAGGCCGAGTTGAAGGAACGCGTCTCCGCCTTGGCCGCCCGCGGCATCACGCCCGGCCTGGGCACCATTCTGGTGGGTTCGGACCCGGGCTCGCAGTGGTACGTGGCCGGCAAGCACAAGGACTGTGCTGAGGTGGGCATCAACTCCATCCGCATTGACCTGCCGGAAACTGCCACCCAGGAGGAGGTGCTCGACGCCGTCCGCCGGCTCAACGCCGATCCCGCCTGCACCGGCTACATTGTCCAGCTGCCCCTGCCTGCGCACGTGGACCAGGACGTGGTGCTGGAAGCCATCGACCCCGCCAAGGACGCCGACGGCCTGCACCCGATGAACCTGGGCCGCCTGGTGGCCAACGTCAACCGGCCCATGGTTTCCCCCCTGCCGTGCACGCCCAAGGGCTGCGTGGAGCTGCTGCTGCGCCACGGGATCGACCTCAACGGCAAGAAGGTCCTGGTGGTGGGCCGCGGCGTGACGATCGGCCGGCCCGTGGGCCTGCTGCTCACCCGCCGCGACATCAATGCGACAGTCACGCTGGCCCACACCGGCACACGGGACCTGGCCGCGGAACTGCGGCAGGCCGACGTCGTTATTGCCGCCGCCGGCCAGCCGCACATGGTCAAGGCTGCGGACTTGAAGCCGGGCGCCATAGTGCTCGACGTCGGCGTGTCCCGCGTGGATGACGGCAGCGGCAAGGCTGTTGTCACCGGTGACGTGGAGCCCGCCGCCGCTTCCGTGGCGAGCTGGATTTCCCCGAACCCGGGCGGCGTGGGCCCCATGACCCGCGCCATGCTGCTGGCCAATGTGGTGGAGGCCGCCGAGCGAGCCTGACGCACGCCAAGGCAGTGGGAGGACGACGGCGGAACGCAAGGTTTCGCCGTCGTCCTCTGTTTTGTGTGCAAGGGCCCGTACTCCCAGCGGAGTACGGGCCCATGCGCGCCCGGGGTGATGTGCGCCGGCGGGTGCCGGGATACGCTCAAGCCATGACAGGAGCGCGCCGCAGACGGCCCATGGCGGCAGTGGCCGTGCTGGCAGCCGTGATCCAGCTGGCGGGCACGCACTTCGCGGCGTCGCGCCAGCCGGGTTCCCACCTGGACTGGCTGGGATACCTGCTGCTGCTGGCCGGCCCGGCGCTGCTGCTGCTGTGGCGGCGCGCACCCGAGGTGATGCTGGCCGGTGCCGTGGCCGTGGCCGCCGGCTACCTGGCACTGGGCTACCCGTGGGGGCCCGTGCCGCTGTCCATGGCGCTGGCCCTGGTGCTGGCAACGGCCCGGCGGCGGCGCGTCTTCAGCTGGTCCGTGGCGGGGGCCCTGGTCGTGGCGGCATTTGCCTGGGCTGCGGTCCACGGCGGCGAACTGGACCTGGTCAAGGCCGCGGCCGTATCCGCCTGGCTGGTGATCATGGTGCTGCTGGGCGAGGGCCTGCGGCTGCGGTGGGAGCGCAGCGCCGAACGCCGGGCCCGCGCGCAGGCCGCCAGGCAGCGCGCGGAGGACGAATACCGCCTTGCGCTGGCCCGGGACATCCATGACGTGGTGGCGCACTCGCTGTCCATGATCAATGTGCGCGCTTCCGTGGCACTGCACCTGGCCGACCGCGATCCCGGGGAGCTCCGCCCGGCCCTCGAGGCGATCAAGTCGGCCAGCAAGGAGTCCCTGGAGCAGGTCCGCGAGCTGCTTGGCGTGCTGCGCCAGGACGCCCCCCGCCAGCCCGGCCTCACGCTGGACTCGCTGCCCGCCCTGGTGGAGGACGCCCGCCAGGGCGGCCTTGACGCCACGCTGAAGTACGACGGCGACCCCTCCGCCCTGCGCGCCGGCCTCGGCCCCGAGCGGGAGGCCGTGCTGTACCGGGTGGTCCAGGAGGCGGTGGTGAATGCTGTCCGGCATTCCGGGGCCGCGGCGGTGGCGGTGCGGATCGGCCCCGCCGCGGGCGGGGTGCTGGCGGTTGCCATTGACGACGACGGGACCGGCCGGCAGGGCGCGCCCGAGGGCAACGGGCTGCGCGGAATGCACGAACGCCTCGCGGGGATCGGCGGATCCGTGGACCTCGTGGAGCTGCATCCGGGGCTGGGCGTGCACGCGACAATCCCGCTGGACGCCGCGCCCGGCAGTGCTGAGACTGGCAGTGCTGTGCGCGGCCCCGCGGAGACCGGCACCGCCGCAGAATCCACCCGGGAGGACACGCCATGATCCGCATTCTCATCGCGGACGACCAAACGCTCATCCGTGCCGGCTTCCGAGCCCTCCTCAACGCCGAACCGGACATGGAGATCACGGGGGAGGCCGGCACGGGGGAAGAGACCGTCCGGCTGGCCCGGCAGCTCAGGCCCGACGTCATTCTCATGGACATCCGCATGCCCGGCGGCGACGGCCTGGCCGCGAGTGCCGCCATCCTGGCCGACCCCTTGCTTGCCGGCACCCACATCATCATCCTGACCACCTTTGAACTGGACGACTACATAGTGGAGGCCGTCCGCGTTGGCGCGGCCGGGTTCCTGGTCAAGGACACCGAGCCGGAGGAGCTGATCCGTGCGGTCCGTGTAGTGCACGACGGCGACGCCCTCCTGTCGCCGTCGGTCACCCGCCGCCTCATGGCAGCCATGGCCAGGGTGTCCAGGGAACCGGTGCCAGTGCCTGAACTGGGGTTGATCACCGGGAGGGAACGCGAGGTGCTGGCCCTGGTGGGGGAGGGCCTGAACAATGCCGAGATTGCGGCACGGCTGTTCATCACCCCGCTGACCGCCAAGACGCACGTGTCCCGGATCATGATAAAGCTGGACGCGCGCGACCGCGTCCAGCTTGTTGTCATTGCCTATGAGTCCGGGCTGGTGCGCCCGGGGTGGAACGTCCCGCCTGCGCCCTAGGAGACGTTGAGCGGGCGGCGGGTGAAGTAGCTGCTGCCCTTGCGCCAGTAGTACGCCATGGGGATCAGGCCCAAGGCCAGGGTCCCGAGGCCAATGGCCACCACCACGCCGCCCAGGCTGGGGATGGAGACCACGAAGATCCAGCCCATGAAGACGGCGCCGACCCCTGGCCACAGCCCGATGAAGATGAAGTTCTTCCAGGACTTGAAGATCAGCTTGCGGTAGGCCACCACCACGGCCAGGGCGGCCAGGCAGTAGTAAAACGCGATCTGCAGGCCAATGGAGCTGATGGCGGCGGACAGGATGTCGCCGATGCTGCCGATGAAGTTGGAGCCGATGAACAGGACCAGCGAAACACAGGCCACCACCACGGTGGCAAACGCCGGGGTGCGCCACTTGGCGTGGGACTTGCCGAAGGCTGCCGGAAGCGTCTTGTCCCGGCCCATGGCAAACAGCGAGCGGGTGACCTGGATCAGCGTTGTCTCCAGGGTGGCAATGGTGGAAAGCATGACGGCGACGATCAGGATCTTGCCGCCAATGCCCGGCCAGATGACTTCGCCCAGTGCGCCGAGCACGTTGCCGCTGTTCGCCTCGATGTCAGCCGCCGGCAGCATGACGTTGATGCCGATCGTGAACACCTCGAAGAGCAGGAAGACAATGACCACGCCGATGATGCCGCCCAGGCCGGAATTCTTGTGGCCGTTTTCGGTTTCCTCATTCAGGTTGGCGCTGACATCCCAGCCCCAGTAGTAGAAGGCTGCGATCAACGCCGCGGCCACAAACCCGCCGGTGCCCTGGAAGTGGCCGAAGCCGAACCAGTCCCAGGAGAAGGACGGGCCGGCATGTGCGCCCGTGGCGGCCTTGATGATGGCCACGAGGGCAAAGACCACCAGGATGACCACCTCGATGGAGGACATGATCCACTGCGCCCGGGCGGTGAGGGTGGCCCCAAGCATCACACACACCACCATGACAAGGAACCAGATGGCACCGATGCCCGTGGACAGCGGCACGTTGTTGGCGTTTTCCGGGCTGAACAATGCCAGCGTCATGGAGCCTGCCGGCAGGGAGCCGGCCACCATGAAGATGGTGGCGGAGATGACCAGGGCCCAGCCGCACAGGAAGCCGAGCGCAGGGTGGAGGGCCCGTCCCACCCAAGAATAGGCTGCTCCGGCGTTGACTTCCGCCTTGCCCAGGTAGGCAAAGGCGACGGCGATGCCGACCATGGGAATGCCGCACCACAGCAGGGCCGCCGGGCTGGCGAGGCCGGCAGCGGCGATGAGGGCCGCCGTCGTCGCGGCGATGGAGTAGGCCGGGGCGCTGCCGGCCACTGCCATCACCACGGAACCGGCGGCGGAGATGGCGCCCGACTGGAGCTTGTGTTCGCCGTCGGGGTTTGAAACCGGTCCCGGCAGTTGGGGTGTTGCGGTGGAGTTGCTCATGGGGGCGTTTCCTTTGGGGCTTTGCGGAGGGGAGCTCCACGTCACTAAATGAACTTGATTCATTTAGTATGTGACCTGAGCCACCCCCAGACAATAGCCGCGGGAAAATAATTTCAGTTTTCTTTTCCGGGTGGCCCCGCACCGCCTCCCGGGGGAGTACCCCGGCCGGCCAAAGAGCCTCCCTGCGGCAGACGCAGTAGAGCGTCCATGACGGAAGAGTTGAAACACAGCCGAAGGACGGCTGGCACCAACCGTAAGGACGCATCATGATTGCAGCACTGAGCACACCGGCCGCGCTCGCAGCCCAGACCATGGACCATGGATGGGGCTGGGGCGGCGGCCCTTGGTTCCTGATTTTCCCGCTCTTTTGGCTCGTGGTGATTGGGCTGTTCATCTTCTTCGTCCCGCGACGCCTGCGCCGCAGCCGCGAATGGCACCAGAGCCAGGGCGCCGAATCCGTGCTCCGCGAACGCTACGCACGCGGGGAGGTGGATGAGACCGAATACCGCCAACGCCTCGAAGTGCTCCGCAGCCAGCTGGGCAAGTAGCGCGGCGGCCCGGCGGTCGGCGGCCCGGCATTTTTCCGGCCCGGGCCGTTCGCCGCTGGTGGAAGGAGCCCGCGGACTGCCCGGCGTTTGAGAGAATGGGGGCATGACTTCTCTTGGAACCGGCAAAACGGGCAAACCCGGCAAGTTCACCGGCCTGGGCACTGTGGTGCTGGCCATCGTCTTTCTGGTGGCCATGGTGTTCGCGGCGAACAACAGCACCGTCCTGGGCTGGGTCATTGCCGTGATCGCGTTTGGCTGGCTGGTCCTGTCCACGCTGGTCTACATCGGCGTGCACAGGGCCGCAGCGTTTGGCGCCCGCCAGGTGAAGCTGGTCCAGGCCGAGATGGCCCAGCGCAACAGTGCCGGCGGCCCGGCCGGCGGCGGCACCACGCTGGTGTCCGACGACGGCGGCACGCGTCAGGCGGCCAAGGCCCGGGAGCTGAAGCTGGACCATTCCTTCAAGATCATCAGCGTCCAGGTGGGCGTGGTCAACGAATACCAGGGCAAGGACCAGGGCATGGTGGAGCGGGCCCTGGAAACCATTGACATCACGGCCCGCAACGGCCGCGGCATGATCAACCCGAACTGGGAGGCCCAGGAAGCGAAGATGGACGCCGCCATGGCCCGCAAGGACGCTGACCGGGCCGCCCAGCCCAAGCCAAGCGCAACGGAACCCGACGACGGCGAGGCCGTGTCCGGCGTCGTGCTTGACTAGCGGCCGCCGGCCAAAAGCCAAAGTCCGGCACCGGGCACCATGAACCCTGCGGACCACCGGAAACGGGTAAGGTTGAACAAGTGAGCAACGCTACTGAAAATGGCCGTCTGAGGATTGCCAGCGTCAATGTCAATGGCATACGTGCCGCCTACAAGAACGGCATGGCGGACTGGCTGGCAGCCCGCGATGTGGACATCCTGTGCCTGCAGGAAGTCCGTGCGCCCGACGCCATCGTGGAGGGCTTCCTCGCCACGGACTGGCACCTGGTGCACGCCGAAGCCGAGGCCAAGGGTCGCGCCGGCGTGCTCATCGCCACCCGCAAGGACCGCCTGGAACCGGCAGCCACCCGCGTGGGCATTGGCGAGGAATACTTCGCCACCACGGGCCGCTGGGTCGAGGCCGACTATGCAGTCAAGGGCTCCGACGGCACGGACACCACCCTGACGGTGGTCAGCGCCTACGTGCATTCGGGCGAGGCCGGCACGCCGAAGCAGGACGACAAGTACCGCTTCCTGGACACGATGATCGCCCGACTGCCGCAGCTGGCCGCAGCGAGCGACCACGCCCTGGTGGTGGGCGACCTCAACGTGGGCCACACCACCCTGGACATCAAGAACTGGAAGGGCAACGTGAAGCGCGCCGGCTTCCTGCCCGAGGAACGCGCCTACTTTGACAGGTTCTTCGGCACGGAAATCGGCTGGAAGGACGTGGCCCGGGAACTGGCCGGGGAGGTGGAGGGCCCGTACACCTGGTGGTCCAACCGCGGACAGGCCTTCACCAACGACACCGGCTGGCGCATCGACTACCACATGGCCACCCCGGCCCTGGCGGCACGCGCCACGCAGGCCGTGGTGGACCGTGCCGACTCCTACGAGTCACGCTTCTCCGACCACGCCCCCCTGGTTGTCGACTACACGTTCTAAGGATTTTTTGCCCTCCATGAGTGAGACCACCCTGCGCCCCCGCGTCCTTTCCGGCATGCAGCCCTCCGGCGATTCCCTGCACCTGGGCAACTACCTGGGGGCCCTGGTCAACTGGGTCAAGACCCAGGACGACTACCAGGCCCTGTTCTTCATCCCGGACATGCACGCCATCACCGTCACACAGGATCCCGAGGAACTGCGCCGGCGCACGCGCAAAACGGCGGCCCAGTACATTGCCGGCGGCATCGACGTGGAGAAGTCAACGCTGTTTGTGCAGTCGCACGTGCCCGAACACGCGCAGCTGGCCTGGGTGCTCAATTGCATCACCGGTTTTGGCGAGGCATCAAGGATGACCCAGTTCAAGGACAAGAGCGCCAAGGGCGGGCAGGACATGGCCAGCGTGGGACTGTTCACCTACCCTGTGCTCATGGCTGCGGACATTCTGCTGTACCGGCCGCAGGGTGTGCCCGTGGGCGACGACCAGCGCCAGCACGTGGAACTGGCCCGCGACCTGGCCAAGCGCTTCAACCACCGCTTTGGCGACACCTTCACCGTGCCGGAGGCGTTCATCCAGAAGGAGGGCGCCCGCATTTATGACCTGCAAAATCCGACGGCGAAAATGTCCAAGTCCGCGTCCGGCCCCAACGGTCTCATCAACCTGCTGGACGACCCCAAGGTCACGGCGAAGCGGATCAAGTCGGCCGTCACCGACACGGGCACCGTCATTGCCCACGACCGCGAAAACAAGCCGGGCGTGAGCAACCTGCTGGAAATCCTGTCCACCCTGACCGGCAAGGCTGTGCCCACGCTGGTGGAGGAGTACGAAGGAAAAATGTACGGACACCTGAAGGTGGACGTGGCGGACGCCGTCGTGTCCCGGATCGAACCCATCCGGAAGCGGACGCTGGAACTGCTGGATGATCCGGCCGAGCTGGACGCGCTGCTGGCCCACGGCGCCGCAAAGGCCCGCGAAATTGCCGCCGTCACCCTGGCGGACGTCTACGCCAAGGTGGGCTTCCTGCCGCCCGTGGGAACGGCGGCCTAACCATGCCCGGCATCGGCCAAAGCGGGGCAAGTCCGGCGCCCAGCCCCGAAAGCCTGGGGGTCATCATCTCCATGCCCCCGGCCCTTGCCGAGGAATTGGGGCAGTGGCGCGAAACATTTGCCGGGTCCGGCGCCAGCGCAGTTCCCGCCCACATTACGCTGGTCTCGGGGCGCGCCAAGGGGTCCTGGGCGGAAGCCGCCGAACATGTGCGTACCATTGCCCGGGAAGCCAGCCCGTTCACTATCTCCCTGCGCGGCACGGGCACCTTTGCCCCCGTCTCCGACGTCGTTTTCCTCAAGCTCGACGCCGGCGTGGAAGAGTGCGTGGACCTGCACGCCAGGCTGCTGGACGGGCCGCTGGAACACCTGGTCGAATTCGGCTTCCACCCGCACCTGACCATCGCCCATGACCTTGACCAGCCGGCCATGGAGCGGGCGGAGACGGCGCTGGCGGACTTCGGCGCCGAGCTGGAAGTCTCCAGCATCGGCTTGTACGACTACTCACACGGCGGCTGGGCCCTGCGCGAGGAACTGCCCCTCGGCGGCGGACTGTCCTGACGGAGCCTTGAAGTGGAGCACCGTGGTGACCCGGCGGCGCGCCACTTCACAGTGGGGCGGGCCAAATAAATGTTGACGCGGGGCCCTTTTCGGTAGTAAACCTGTGATGGCTTTCGGCCCGTTTGGGGGACCGTGCCAGGACGGCAACGATGCTGCCCGTGAAGGCCTTTCGCAAGCTGTACGGAGGTTAACATGAGATCTCGTACCGGAAAATCATTCCTGTCCCTGGCCGGGGGTGCAGCACTTGTTGCTGCGGCCTGCATGGCCGGCGTCCCCACGGCGTCGCCGCCAGGGGGCGCCGTTCCCGACGTCCACCCCGCGGTCAGCGACTTTGTCCAGATCAACAGCTCCGCCACCCCGCCCACGGAAGCCCAGTGCAATTCCGTCGGGCGGCGCTGCTTTACACCGCAGTCCACCCGGGCGGCCTACAACGTGGGCCCGCTGTATGCGGCGGGCAACGACGGAACGGGCATCACCATCGCAGTTGTGGACTCCTATGGCAGTGACACCATGGCCCACGACCTGCACGTCTACGACCAGGCATTCAACCTGCCCGCCATGTGCGGCGAGGAAGCAGTCACCTGCACGGCGGGCATGCCCACGTTCAGCGTGCTGCATCTGCAAGGCTCGCCCGCCACCAAGGCGCCGCCGTCGCAAAGCAGGGGCACGGCCCAGAAGGACAAGGCCGCGTGGGCGCTGGAAGTGGCGCTCGACGTCGAAACGGCCCACGCCATGGCGCCGGGGGCCAACATCCTGCTCGTGGCCACCCCCACCGCCGAGACCCTTGGCGTCAACGGCCTGCCGCAGATGATGGCCGCAGAGCAGTACGTGGTGGACCACCACCTGGCCCAGGTCATCTCGCAGAGCTTTGCCACCACGGAGGAGGCCTTTGGCAGCCCGCAATCGCTGCTGAACCTTCGCCACGCGTTCATTTCCGCGTCCCAGAACGGCGTCACCGTGCTGGGTTCCTCGGGCGACGGCGGCACGGCGAACCCGAACAAGGCACCCGTCGGCGGCCCGAACTCGCTGCCAACGTTCCCCTACCCGACAGTCCAGTGGCCGGCCTCTGATCCGCTCGTGACAGGCGTCGGCGGCACCTACCTGTGCACCGACCCGACGGCTGTGACAGGGCGGACGGTGGACAGCGCCAGCCCGCCGGCGTCATGCCGGCGGAATCCCGGCCAGGCCGAAGTTGGCTGGATTGGTGCGGGCGGCGGCTTCAGCCACGTGTTTGCCCGCCCGGACTACCAGTCGGCACTGCCGGCCGGTAGCACGGCCATTGGCAGCATGCGCGGCGTCCCTGACATTGCGCTGCAGGCCAGCGCCGGGACGGGCGCCCTGGTCTACCTGTCGCTCCCGCCGGACGGACTGGGCGGGCTGATGTGCGGCGCCACGCCGTGCAGCACCGGCTGGTACGACATTGGCGGCACCTCGCTGTCCTGCCCGCAGTGGGCCGGGCTGGTGGCCATCGCGGCCCAGATGAACGGCGGCGGGCTTGGCTTGATCAACCCGGCGCTGTACAAGCTGGGCGCCAACCCAGCGGCCTACGCCAATGACTTCTTTGACGTGACCACGGGCAACAACCAGACCGATCCATCGGTTCCGGGCTACCCGGCAACCACAGGCTGGGATCCCGTGACCGGGCTGGGCACCCCGAATGCGGCGGCCCTGCTGCCGGACCTGGTGGCGGCCGTGCGCGCCGGGTGACCGGCCGCGCCTGAAGTACGACGGCGGCAGGTCACGTTCCAGCGGAACCCCGCCTCCCGCCGTCGTCCGGGGCAAAACTCGGTGCGGGTTTGGCCCCCGGTGCACCCGGGGCAAAGCTGGAAGCGAGTTTTGCCCCACGGTGAAGTCACGCAACTGGAATCTTGGCCCCGCAGCAAAAAAGGCGCCGCCCCCACACGGGAGCGGAGCCTTTTTGCAAGCGGTGGAACTAGACCTGGCGGGCCAGGATGGCCTGCTTGACCTCGGCGATGGCCTGCGTGACCTGGATGCCGCGCGGGCATGCCTCGGTGCAGTTGAAGGTGGTGCGGCAGCGCCACACGCCTTCCTTGTCGTTGAGGATCTCCAGGCGCATGTCGCCGGCGTCGTCGCGCGAATCAAAGATAAAGCGGTGCGCGTTGACTATGGCGGCCGGGCCGAAGTACTGGCCGTCCGTCCAGAACACAGGGCAGGAGGACGTGCACGCAGCGCACAGGATGCACTTGGTGGTGTCGTCGAAGCGGGCGCGCTCCTCGGCGGACTGCAGGCGCTCCTTGGACGGCTCATGGCTGCGGTTGATCAGGAAGGGCATGATCTCGCGGTAGGACTGGAAGAAGGGCTCCATGTCCACAATGAGGTCCTTCTCAACCGGCAGGCCCTTGAGTGCCTCGACGGTGATGGGCTTGGTGGTGTCCAAGTCCTTCAGGAGGGTTTTGCAGGCCAAGCGGTTGCGGCCGTTGATGCGCATGGCATCGGAGCCGCACACGCCGTGCGCGCAGGAGCGGCGGAACGACAGCGAGCCGTCCTGCTCCCACTTGACCTTGTGCAGTGCGTCCAGCACGCGGTCGGTGCCGTACATCGTCATGGTGAAGTCTTCCCACTTCGACTCCTCCGAGAACTCGGGGTCGTAACGGCGCACGCGCAGGGTGATGTCGAAGGTGGGGATTTCCCCGCCGCCACCGAGGTGTGCGGGCAGTTCGATCTTGGACAGCGGCTCGGGAGCAGTTTCTGCAGTTTCCACGGGGCTCATTAGTACTTCCTCACCATCGGCTGGTAACGCGTGACGACAACTGGCTTGGTGCCCAACCGGATGCCGGCAATGTGCTCCTCGGAGCTCTCCGACGTCACGGCCGCATCCTTGTACGCCATTGAGTGCTTCATGAACTTCTCGTCATCACGGTCCGGGAAGTCTTCACGGTAGTGTCCGCCACGGGATTCCTGGCGGTGGAGGGCGGCAACTGTCATGACCTTGGCCAGTTCCAGCAGGAAGCCCAGTTCCACGGCCTCGAGCAGGTCAAGGTTGAAGCGCTTGCCCTTGTCCTGGACGGTGATGCGGGAGTACCGCTCCTCGAACGTGGCGATGTCCGCCAGCACGCGGTCAATGGACTCGGCCGTCCGGAACACCTGCATGTTGGCGTCCATGGTGTTCTGCAGGTCCTTGCGGATGGCAGCCACCTTTTCGCCGCCGTCGGACGTGCGGACGTGGTCCAGCAGGGCCTGGGTGTCGGCCTCCGGGTTGGCCGGAAGATCGATGAACTCGGCGCCCTTGGCGTATTCGGCGGCAGCCACGCCGGCACGCTTGCCGAAGACGTTGATGTCCAGCAGCGAGTTGGTGCCCAGGCGGTTGGAGCCGTGCACGGACACGCAGGCCACTTCACCGGCAGCGTACAGGCCGGGGATGATGGTGTCGTTGTCCTGCAGGACTTCGGTGGCAATGTTCGTGGGAACGCCGCCCATGGCGTAGTGGGCCGTGGGAAACACCGGGACGGGTTCCGTGTACGGTTCCACGCCGAGGTAGGTGCGGGCGAACTCGGTGATGTCCGGGAGCTTGGCGTCAATGTGCGCCGGCTCCAGGTGCGTCAGGTCCAGCAGCACGTAGTCCTTGTTGGGGCCACAGCCGCGGCCTTCCCGGACTTCGTTGGCCATGGAGCGGGCCACGATGTCGCGCGGGGCCAGGTCCTTGATGGTCGGGGCGTAGCGCTCCATGAAGCGCTCACCTTCCGAGTTGCGCAGGATCGCGCCTTCGCCGCGGGCGGCCTCGGAAAGCAGGATGCCCAGCCCGGCAAGGCCTGTCGGGTGGAACTGGAAGAACTCCATGTCCTCCAGCGGGATGCCCTTGCGGAAAGCGATGCCCATGCCGTCGCCGGTGAGGGTGTGGGCGTTGGAGGTGGTCTTGAAGACCTTGCCCGCACCGCCGGTGGCCAGGATCACGGACTTGGCCTGGAAGACGTGCAGTTCGCCGGTGGCCAGGTCATAGGAGACCACGCCGGCAATCCGCTTCTGCTTGTAGGGCGTGCCGTCCTCGCGGGTGGCATCCTCTTCAACCGTCAGCAGGTCCAGGACGTAGTACTCGTTGTAGAACTCAACGTTGTGCTTGACGCAGTTTTGGTACAGCGTCTGCAGAATCATGTGGCCGGTGCGGTCGGCGGCGTAACAGGAACGGCGCACGGGTGCCTTGCCGTGGTCGCGGGTGTGCCCGCCGAAGCGGCGCTGGTCGATGCGGCCCTCGGGCGTGCGGTTGAACGGCAGGCCCATCTTTTCCAGGTCGATGACGGCGTCGATGGCCTCCTTGGCCATGACTTCGGCGGCGTCCTGGTCCACCAGGTAGTCGCCGCCCTTGACGGTGTCAAAGGTGTGCCATTCCCAGTTGTCTTCCTCCACGTTCGCCAGGGCGGCGCACATGCCGCCCTGGGCGGCACCCGTGTGGGAGCGGGTGGGGTAGAGCTTGGTCAGTACGGCCGTGCGGGCGCGCTGACCGGATTCGATGGCGGCACGCATGCCTGCTCCACCGGCCCCGACGATGATGACGTCGTATTTGTGGACCTGCATACTGGATGCTCTTTCTCTCTTTGCTGCTACAAAATGCTGGTGTTCACTTCTAGTGCGGACCGGTTACGGTACGGGGCAGAAGGACGGTAGGTCGGTAACGGCGCCGGCCGGGCACGGGTCAAAGGTGAAGATCACCAGGGTGCCCAGGACGATGATGACGCCCGCGGCAATGTAGAGGATCGTCTTCAACGTCATGCGGGTGCCATTGCGGTCAGCATAGTCGTTGATGATGGTGCGCACGCCGTTGGTGCCGTGCAGCATGGCAAGCCACAGCATGGCGAGGTCCCAGACCTGCCAGAACGGGCTTGACCACTTGCCGGCCACAAAGCCGAAGTCGATGGCGTGGATGCCCTGGCCCAGCATGAGGTTCACGAAAAGGTGGCCGAAGATCAGCACGATCAGCACCACGCCGGAAAGGCGCATGAACAGCCAGGCGAACATTTCAAAGCTGGAGTGCGATGCCTTGTTGCGCTTGTACCAGGGCGACTGTGCACTGTTGGAGCGCGGCGATGCAATAACGTTGGAACTCATTTTAGTGCCCCCCGAAGACGATGGAGAGGTGGCGGATCAGGAACGGAACCATGACCACAACCCAGGCGATCAGCACAGTCCAGAGCATCTGGCGCTGGTACTTGGGGCCGTTTTTCCAGAAATCAATGGCAATGATGCGCAGGCCGTTGAAGGCGTGGAACACGATTGCGGCGACCAGGGCTGCCTCGCCCAGGCCCATGATGGGGTTCTTGTATGCCCCAATGACTGCTGTGTACGCTTCCGGGGACACCCGCACCAAGGAGGTGTCCAGGACGTGCACCAACAGGAATACGAAAATAACTACACCGGTAATGCGGTGTCCCACCCAGGACCACATGCCTTCTCGGCCGCGGTACAGAGTGCCAGCTGGTTTTGTCGGCACTGAATAAACCTTCCTGCAACACCGTGACGCTGGCGTGGTTCCACGCGGGGAAACGCACACGGCGTGAGCACTCATAACTTTGCCTAAATTTAGGCTTCGCTCACAGCATATTCAACTTAGGCGCTCCTTGCCCCATGCGACAAATCACGGCCGAGTCACAAAGCGGTGAATTGGTGGCGTCCGGGGCAGCTTTGCCGCTGTATTGCCCACCCTTTTCCCTGCACTTTTCCAAACACATTTCCAAGCACGACGCCGTTGCCCCCTCATCCTTGCGGGTGATCTTTGGCGCCTTCCGCCGCAGAATCCCGGCATGGACGCCGCCATCGTTTAGGCTTGCCGTGATGAATACTGATAATTCGGCCCCGTCCGTGCGCACCGGCCCCGACCCCTTGGACAAGTTCTTTGCCGTTATCCCCGCCGGGGGTGTCGGCACCCGGTTGTGGCCACTCTCACGTGCTGCGGCCCCGAAGTTCCTCCATGACCTGACGGGCACCGGCAGCACGCTGATCCGCGCCACGTACGACAGGCTGCAGCCGATCAGCGGCAACAGGATCCTGTTGGTCACCGGCGACGCGCACCGGGAGGCCGTCTGCCGCCAGCTGCCCGAACTGGCCGACGACGACCTGGTCCTGGAGACCGAACCCAAGGATTCCGCCGCCGCCATCGGCCTGGCCGCGGCCATCCTGTTCACCCGCGACCCGGAAACCATCATGGGCTCCTTTGCCGCGGACCACGTCATCAGCCCGGACAGCGAGTTTCAGGACACCGTCCGGGAGGCCATCTACACGGCGGCCACCGGCAAGATTGTCACCATCGGGATCAACCCCACCCACCCCTCCACCGGTTTTGGCTACATCCAGATGGGCAAGGCACTGGAGATTGCCGGCGCGCCCCACGCCCATCAGGTGGCCAAGTTTGTGGAGAAGCCCAGCGAGGAAGTGGCCGAGCAGTACCTGGCCAGCGGCGACTACAGCTGGAACGCCGGCATGTTCGTGGCCCCCGTGGAACTGATGCTGCGCCACCTCAAGGCCAACGAGCCCAAGCTGTATGACGGGCTGATGGAAATTGCCCTGGCCTGGGACACCCCCGAGCGGATCGCGGTGAAAAACCGCATCTGGCCCACCCTTCCCAAGATCGCCATCGACTACGCCGTGGCCGAGCCCGCAGCGGATGCCGGGGACGTCGCCGTCATACCTGCCGACTTCAGCTGGGACGACGTCGGCGACTTTGCCGCGATCGCGCGCCTGAGCAGCGCCAAGGAAGTCAAGGACGTGAAGGTCATTGGCGAATCCCCGCGCGTCTTCACGGAGGACAGCACCGGCATCGTGGTCACCGACACCAAGCGCGTCATTGCCCTCATCGGCATCCAGGACGTGGTGGTGGTGGACACCCCCGACGCCCTGCTGGTCACCACCCGCGCCCACGCCCAGCTGGTGAAAAAGGCCGTGGACGGGCTCAAGCTCAACGGCGACACCGACGTCCTCTAGCCCTCCCCGCCGGACCCGGGCACGCAACCCGCGGTAATGCGGCGTGCGCAATGCCGCCCCTGCGCGGCGGGGTGGTTAGAGTTTGACTGTGCGCAATTACTCGCTGGAAACAGAACCAACTGAGCTGGTGGGCCCCTGGGTGGAGCCCCTGATCGATGAGGTCATCGAGTTTCGGCGCGACCTGCACGCCCACCCGGAACTGTCCTTCCAGGAGCACCGGACCACCGCCAGGATTTACGACCGCCTCCTGGCCGCCGGGCTTTCCCCGCGCAGGCTGGACGGCACCGGCGTCATCGTCGATGTGGGGGAGGGCCCCATTACGACGGCGTTGCGCGGGGACATTGACGCCCTCGCCATTGTGGAGGAGACCGGGCTCCCGTACGCCTCCCGCAACCACGGCGTGACCCACGGCTGCGGCCACGACTTTCACACCGCCACCATGTTGGGCATTGCCCTGGTCCTGGCCAAGATGCACCAGTCCAGCCCGCTGGGCGGCACCGTCCGCATCATTTTCCAGCCTGCCGAGGAGACCCTGCCCGGCGGCGCGCTGGCCTGCATCGACCAGGGCGCGCTCGACGGCGTCCCGCGCATCATGGCGCTGCACTGCGACCCCCGCATCGAGGTGGGCAAGATCGGCACCCGCATCGGCCCCATCACAAGCGCCTCGGACACCATCAAGATTGAGCTGACCGGGCGCGGGGGACACAGCTCCCGCCCTCACCTGACCGAGGACCTGGTGTTTGCCCTGGCGCAGATCGCCATCAACGTCCCGGCCGTGCTCTCCCGCCGCGTGGACGTGCGCAGCGGCGTGTCCATGGTGTGGGGCCAGATCAACGCCGGCTCGGCGCCCAACGCCATCCCAGGCCACGGCGTCATGAGCGGGACCATGCGCTGCCTCGACCGCGAAGCCTGGCACGCCGCGGGCGAACTGCTGGATGAGGTGGTGCAGCAGGTGGCGGCCCCGTACGGCGTCGAGGTTCACCTGGAGCACACCCGCGGGGTGCCGCCCGTGGTGAACTCGGAGCACGAAACGGCACTCATTGAAGCGTCCGCCCGGGCCGAATTGGGCGAGGATTCCGTGGTCCTGGCGCCGCAGTCCATGGGCGGGGAGGACTTTGCCTGGTTCCTGCAGGGCGTGCCCGGCTCCCTCATGCGCCTGGGCACCCACGTTCCCGGCGGCGAGGAGTTCGACCTCCACCGCGGCGACTACATCGTGGACGAGAGGGCCCTGTCGGTAGGCATCCGGGTCCTGTGCGCGGCGGCCCTGCGCACTCTCCGCACCGCCAACACCTGAAGCCCGCCCCTTGACACCCCCTCGTCGAGGTTGGAGATAACCACGGGCCAATCCGTCGAGGTTGGAGATAACCACCAACCCTGGTCGGTGGTTATCTCCAACCTCAACGGAGGTGAAAGCAGATAAGTTGTGGGCAATTAAGTTGTGCACAATCTAAAATTGAGTTACGCTCGTTTCATGCCCGAACGATCAACTCTTAAGCACCAGGTCTGCTTTTCGCTCTATGCGGCCTCCCGCGCCGCCACTGCCGTGTACCGGCCCATGCTCGAATCGATGGGCCTGACCTACCCGCAGTACCTGGTCATGCTGTTGCTCTGGGAACGCGACGGCGCCTCCGTCCGCGAGCTGGGGGAGGAGCTGGACCTGGATTCAGGCACCCTGTCCCCGCTGCTGAAACGGATGGAGGCCTCCGGGTTCGTGGAGCGCCGCCGCCAGCCCGACGACGAACGGAAGGTGGTCGTCCACCTCACCCCCCGCGGTGCCGGGCTGAGGGAGCAGGCCGCAGCCGTCCCCGCACGGATCGCCGCAGCGGCAGGCCTGAGCCCCGACGAGCTCGAGCAGCTGAACCTCACCCTGGCCAAGGTCACCGGTGCCCTGCACGCAAACGCCCAATAAGCCAACCCCAAAGGACCCTTCATGAAAACCCTTTACACAGCCCGCGCACTTGCCACCGGGGACGGCCGCGACGGCCAGGCCCGCACCGACGACGGCAAGCTCGCCGTGGATCTCGCCTCGCCCGCCGAAATGGGAGGCGCAGGCAACGGCACCAACCCCGAGCAGCTCTTTGCGGCCGGCTACGCCGCCTGCTTCCACTCCGCCCTGCGCCTGGTGGCCCGCCGCACCAAGGCCGACGTGACCGGCTCCTCCGTCCGTGCCGAGGTGGACCTCGGTGCCATCGGCAACGGTGCCTTCGGCATCGCCGTGCGCCTGGAGGTTTCGCTGCCCGAACTCGGTGCCGCGGAGGCTGAAGAACTGATTGAGAAGGCCCACCAGGTGTGCCCCTACTCCAACGCCACGCGCGGCAACGTTGACGTCCAGCTGTCGCTGGCCACGGAAGAAGCCGCCGCATGAGCGCCCTGACCTCCCGCGAAATCCAGCTCGCATCACGGCCCGTGGGCTGGCCCGTCCCCGAAAATTTCCGCCTCACCGAGGTGCAGCTGCCCGAACTGGCCGACGGGGAAATTCTGGTCCGCAACCTGGCCATGAGCGTGGATCCGTACATGCGCGGGCGCATGAATGACGTCAAGTCCTACAGCGCCCCCTTCGCCCTTGATGCCGCGCTCGACGGCGGCGCCGTGGGTGAGGTGGTCGCGTCCAGGAGCGCTGAGCGCAAGGAGGGCGACGTCGTCGTCCATGGCCTGGGCTGGAGGGACTATGCCGTGCTGCCTGCCACGTCCAGCAAGAAGGTGGATCCTTCGCTGGCCGCGCCCTCGGCCTACCTGGGCGCGCTGGGCATGACGGGGCTGACGGCTTACGCCGGCCTGACGCGGGTGGCCGCCTTCAAACCCGGGGACACGGTGTTTGTGTCCGGCGCGGCGGGGGCCGTGGGGTCCATGGTGGGCCAGGTGGCGAAGGCGCTGGGCGCTGCCCGCGTGATCGGCAGCGCCGGCTCGGCGGAGAAGGTGGCGCACCTGCTGGAGCTCGGCTTTGACGCGGCATTCAACTACCACGACGGCCCGGCCAAGCAGAAGCTCCGCGGGATCCTGGGGGAAGGCTCTGGGATTGACGTCTACTTCGACAACGTGGGCGGCGAGCAGCTGGAGGCGGCGATCGCCGTGATGAACCCCTTCGGCCGGATCGCCATGTGCGGGGCCATCTCCGTCTACAACAGCACGGAGGCCCCTTCCGCGCCGCGAAACCTGGCCACGGCCATTGGCAAACAGCTCACACTGCGCGGCTTCCTGGTGGGCGCCCACCAGGACCTGGCCGGGGAATTCGCCCAAAAAATGGCCGGCTGGCTGGCCGACGGAACCGTCCAGGCGGATGAAACCGTGGTCGAAGGGCTGGAAAATGCACCGCAGGCATTCATCGAACTGATGCGCGGGGCAAACACCGGAAAGATGGTCGTGACGCTGCCCTAAGGGCACAGCTTGATAACGGTTCCCCAACGATGCCCCGGTGCATCCGCACCGGGGCTACCGGCTGGTAGCAGCTGCCATTAGTGTGTTGTCTAACACTGCGCATTCGGAACGGGGGTGTCCGCGCGCAATTTAACACCTTATGGAGGAATTTTGAAAACAATTATTACGGGCACGTTTAAGCGCGGGGCCACCGTCGGGACTGTGGCCCTGGGAGCAATGGCGCTCCTGCTCACCGGTTGCGGACAGGCCCCGGCACCCGCCGGCGGCGGTGGAAGCACCAGCGGCAACGCCGCAGCAGCCAACTACCTGGGCTGCATCGTTTCCGACTCCGGCGGATTCGACGACCAGTCCTTCAACCAGTCCTCCTACGAGGGCCTGAAGAAGACCGTCACGGACACGGGCATCAAGATGAAGGAAGCCCAGTCCACCACCAAGGCGGACTTCGAGCCGAACCTGAACCAGATGGCCAACGCAGGCTGCAACCTGACGTTCACCGTCGGCTTCCTGCTCGCGGATGCCACCAAGAAGGTGGCCACGGCCGACCCCAAGCTGCACTTTGCCATCATCGATGACAACTCCATCAAGCTGCCCAACGTCAAGCCGGTCGTCTACGACACGGCGCAGGCCGCCTTCCTGGCCGGCTACACGGCCGCCTCGGTCTCCAAGACCGGCAAGGTTGGCACCTTCGGCGGCATCAACATCCCCACCGTCACCATCTTCATGGACGGCTTCGCCGAAGGCGTGGCGTACTACAACAAGCAGCAGTCCAAGAACGTCCAGGTGCTGGGCTGGAACGTGGCCACCCAGCAGGGCCTGTTCGCCAACACCTTCGACATCATCCAGGAAGGCACCAAGGCCACCAACAACCTGATCGGCGACGGCGCCGACGTGGTCATGCCTGTTGCCGGCCCGCTCGGCAAGGGTGCGGGCGATGCCATTCTGGCCGCCAACAAGACCGGCAAGGACGTCAAGCTGGTCTGGGTTGACTCCGACGGCTACCTGACCGCCCCCACGTACAAGTCCATCCTGCTGACCTCCGTCATTAAGACCATGGGCGACGCCGTGGAGACCATCGTCAAGGACGACCTCGCCGGCAAGTACTCGGCCACCCCGTACATCGGCACCCTGGACAACGGCGGCGTGGCCATGGCCCCGTTCCACGACCTGGATTCGGCCGTCAGCGCGGCCACCAAGACCCAGCTCGACACCATCAAGAAGGGCATCATCGACGGCTCCATCAAGGTGGAGTCGAAGTCCAGCCCCAAGTAGGACACGCACACTCCCTGCACTGTTGCGCCGTACCGACAGCTTTGGCTGTCGGTGCGGCGCACAGTCACTTGGGCGCAAACTTCTGCACAACTTTCACACAAGATAAGGCAACAACCTTGAAACTTGAACTCAAGGGCATCACCAAAAGCTTTGGTGCCTTGATAGCGAACGACCACATTGACCTGGTGGTCGAATCGGGTGAGATTCACAGCCTCCTGGGCGAAAACGGCGCCGGCAAATCCACCCTCATGAACGTCCTGTATGGCCTGTATGAACCCACGGCAGGGGAAATCCTTGTCGATGACAAAACTGTGAAATTCTCCGGCCCGGCGGACGCCATGGCCGCCGGCATCGGCATGGTCCACCAGCACTTCATGCTGGTCCCCGTGTTCACGGTGGCGGAAAATGTGGCCCTGGGTGCCGAATCCACCGGCCCGGGCGGCATCCTCAACCTGGAGGAGACGCGCCGGAAGATCCGCGAGATCTCCGCCCGCTTCGGCTTCGATGTGGACCCCGACGCGCTCGTGGAGGAACTCCCCGTGGGCGTCCAGCAGCGCGTGGAAATCATCAAGGCGCTGGTCCGCAACGCCAAAATCCTCATCCTCGACGAGCCCACGGCCGTGCTCACCCCGCAGGAAACCGACGAACTCATGGACATCATGCGCCAGCTCAAGGCCGGCGGCACGTCCATCGTGTTCATCTCCCACAAGCTGCGCGAGGTCAAGGCCGTCTCGGACACCATCACGGTGATCCGCCGCGGCAAGGTGGTGGGCAGCGCCGACCCCTCCGCCGCCACCACCGAGCTGGCCTCCATGATGGTGGGCCGCTCCGTCAGCCTTACCCTGGACAAGGCCGACGCCGAACCGGGCCCGGTCACCTTCAAGGTCACCAACCTCACTGTCATGAACGACGCCGGCCAGCGGCTTCTCGACGACGTCACCTTCTCCGTCGCCGACGGCGAGATTCTCGCCGTCGCCGGTGTCCAGGGCAACGGCCAGACCGAACTGACCGAGGCCGTGCTGGGCCTGCACAAGCACGTCCAGGGCTCCATTGTGCTGGACGGGAATGAACTGGTGGGCCGCAGCGTCCGGCAGGTGCTTGACGCCGGCGTGGGATTCGTCCCCGAGGACAGGCAGGACGACGGCCTGGTGGGGGAGTTCTCCATTGCCGAAAACCTGGTCCTTGACCTGTACAAGAAGGAGCCGTACTCGAAGTTCGGCTCCATGAACCGTGCCGTCATCGCCAAAAACGCCGAGGCCAAGGTGGCCGAATTCGACGTCCGCACCCAGTCCTCCCAGGACGCCGCCGACACCCTTTCCGGCGGAAACCAGCAAAAGGTGGTGCTGGCCCGCGAACTGGCCAGGCCGCTGAAGCTGTTCATCGCCTCCCAGCCCACCCGCGGCGTGGATGTGGGCTCCATTGAGTTCCTGCACAAGCGGATCGTTGCCGAGCGCGACGCCGGCACGCCGGTGATCATCGTCTCGACCGAACTGGACGAGGTCCTGGAGCTCGGGGACCGCATCGCCGTGCTGTTTGCCGGCAAGCTCATGGGCATTGTCCCCGGAAAATCCAGCCGCGAGCTGCTGGGCCTGATGATGGCCGGGCTGCCCGCCGACGAGGCGCGGGCCCAGCTGGACGGCACCGCCGCCGGCACCGCCGGAACCACGCCCGCCGGCACCGCCGGAACCACTGAAGGAGAGCGCTCATGAGTGAGACGCAGAAAGTCAAGGACCCCACGCCCCCGGTCAAGGAAAGCCAGGGCTCCCAGGTGGTGCGGGAAATCATGAGCGGCAACGCCGTCATCTCCGTGCTGGCCGTCGTCGTCGCCCTGGTGATTGGCGGCATCCTGATCGCCGTCACGGACCCGCGCGTCAGCACGGCGTCGGGCTATTTTTTTGCCGACCCGGGCGCCACGTTCTCCGCCATCTGGTCCTCGGTCTCCGAGGCCTACGGCGCCCTGTGGCGCGGGGCCACCTACGACCCCACGGCCCGCACCTGGCAGGGCCAGCTGGGCATTTTTGAGACGCTGACCTTCGCCACACCCCTCATCCTCTCCGGCCTCGCCGTCACTTTGGCATTCCGGGCCGGGCTGTTCAACATTGGTGCGCAGGGCCAGATCATCCTCGGGGCAGCATTTGCCGGCGCCGTGGGCTTCGGCATGCACCTGCCCCCCGTCATCCACCTGCTGGCGGTCATCCTGGCCGGTGCCATTGGAGGCGCCATCTGGGGCGGCATT
This sequence comes from Arthrobacter sp. A2-55, assembly GCF_025548615.1. Classification (NCBI taxonomy): domain Bacteria; kingdom Bacillati; phylum Actinomycetota; class Actinomycetes; order Micrococcales; family Micrococcaceae; genus Arthrobacter; species Arthrobacter sp. A2-55. The sequence goes on from NZ_JAJLOZ010000060.1 coordinate 26,251, forward strand.
GCCGGGTTCCTGAAGGCGAAGACCGGTGCCCACGAGGTGATCGTGACGATCATGCTCAACTACATCGCCATCTCCCTGGTCCTCTACCTGCTCAAAAACCAGCTCAAGGACCCCACCAGCACCAACCCGATCAGCCCGCAGATGGACGCGAACGCCATGTTCCCGCTGCTGCTGGGCCCCAACTTCCGCGTCCATGCCGGGCTGATCGTGGCCATCCTGGCCGTCATTGGCGTGGGCTGGCTCCTGAACCGTTCCACGCTGGGCTTTGAATACCGGGCCATCGGCGCCAACCCGAAGGCCGCCCGGACCGCCGGCATGCTGGTCTCCCGCGGCTACATCACCGTCATGCTGATCTCCGGGGCCCTCGCGGGACTGGCCGGCGTGGCCCAAATTGCCGGCACGGAGAAGTCCCTGGACTCCGAAATTGCCGGCAGCATCGGCTTTGACGCCATCACCGTGGCCCTGCTGGGCCGCTCCAAGCCGTGGGGCACCTTCTTTGCCGCCCTGCTGTTTGGCGCGTTCAAGGCCGGCGGCACCAGCATGGCGGTCAACGCCGACGTTTCCATTGACATTGTTGCGGTGGTGCAGTCACTGATCGTGCTGTTCATCGCCGCCCCGCCCTTGATCCGGTCCATCTTCCGGATCAAGGCCGCCCGCCGTGAAGGAGCCAGCGCATGAGCGTCACCGCCAACATCTTGCCCTCGAAGGTGGTGGACCGCGTTGCCGTGCGCAGCTGGAAGACCCCCATCCTGTTTGGCGCGCTGGCGCTGTTCGCCGTCGTCGTGTTTGTCCTTTTGGGCCCGTCAGGGCACGCAACCTTCCGCCTCTCGCAGGAAGGGGACGCCTGGCAGGTGCCCAACCTGGTGCTGCCCGCCAAGGTGTTCGGCATCATCGTGGCCGTGGTCTGCGTGCTCCTCGCGGCCCAGTCCTACCGGCAGATGAAGAATGACGGCCGCATTGCCAAGTGGGTGACCATGACGTTCACCGTGGCGTTTGTCATCGGCCTGATGGTGTGGATCATCGGCGGCACCAAGACCCAGAACATCACCCTGGTGGGCCTGTTCACCGGTGCCATGCTCATCACCACCCCGCTGGTGTTCGGCTCGCTGTCCGGCGTGCTGTGCGAGCGGTCCGGGGTCATCAACATCGCCATTGAAGGCCAGCTGCTGGCCGGGGCCTTCACGGCGTCGCTGGTTTCCTCCATCACCCACAACGCGTTCGCGGGGCTGTTTGCCGCAGCCGTGGCGGGCGTGTTCGTCTCCTTCCTGCTGGCCGCCTTCAGCATCAAGTACGTGGTCAACCAGATCATTGTGGGCGTGGTGCTCAATGTGCTGGTGTCCGGGCTGACGGGCTTCCTGTTTGAAAAGATCATGAAGATCAAGGTGGATGGCGTGACCATCTACAACCAGCCCGCGCAGCTGCCCGACCTGCCCATCCCGTTCCTGTCCGAGATCCCGGTGATTGGGCCAACCCTGTTCCGCCAGTCCATCATCGGCTACTTCATGCTGATCCTGGTGGCGGCCCTGTGGTTCGGGCTCTTCCGCACCCGCTGGGGCCTGCGCATCCGGGCCGTGGGCGAACACCCCATGGCAGCGGACACGGTGGGCATCAACGTCAACCGCACCCGCTTCCTGAACGTGCTGGCCGGCGGCGCCGTGGCCGGCATTGGCGGGGCCTACTTCACCCTCGTCGCCGTGAGCAGCTTCAGCAAGGACATGACAGGCGGCCTGGGCTTCATTGCCCTGGCGGCGCTGATCTTCGGCCGCTGGAACCCCATCGGCGCGGCGCTGGCAGCCCTGCTGTTCGGCGTGGCGGGCAACCTGCAAAGCATCCTCTCGCTGGCCGGCACCCCCATTGACGGACAGTTCCTGGCGATGCTGCCGTACGCGCTGACCATCCTTGCCGTGTCCGGGTTTGTGGGCAAGTCCCGCGCACCCGCGGCCGACGGCGAACCGTACGTCAAGGGCTAGCGGCATGGACACCACTGGCCGGGCGTCCGGCGCCCCGGAAACCATTGACTGGGAGGCCCTGCGCGAGGCGGCTGCGGCCGCCATGGGCAGGTCCTACTCTCCGTATTCACGGTATCCAGTCGGTGCGGCGGCACTGCTCGACGACGGCCGGATTGTCTCCGGCTGCAATGTGGAGAACGCCAGCTACGGGCTGACCCTGTGCGCCGAATGCACCATGGTGGGCGCCCTGCAGATGGGCGGGGGCGGGCGGATCCGCGCATTTTATTGCGTGGATGCGGCCGGCGCCGTGCTCATGCCCTGCGGGCGCTGCCGCCAGCTCCTGTATGAATTCCGTTCCCCCGGCATGGTCCTGATGACAGGCCGCGGGATCAAGACCATGGACGAAATCTTGCCGGACGCCTTCGGCCCGGAGAACCTGGAGAACCACTGATGGGTGCCACACCATACGCCGGACCGTCCTTTGACGCCGTCGACATCATCCGCACCAAGCGGGACCGCGGGACGCTCAGCGCGGACCAGATCGCCTGGACCATTGACGCCTACACGCGCGGCACCATCGCCGACGAACAGATGGCGGCCCTGAATATGGCCATCCTGCTCAACGGCATGGACCGGGCCGAGATTTCGCAGTGGACGGCTGCCATGATCGCTTCGGGGGAGCGGATGGAATTCTCCGGCCTGCGCACTCCGGCCGGTGCCGCCATGGCCACCACGGACAAGCACTCCACGGGAGGTGTGGGGGACAAGATCACCCTGCCCCTGGCGCCGCTGGTGGCCGTGTTTGGCGTGGCCGTGCCGCAGCTTTCGGGCCGCGGGCTGGGCCACACGGGCGGCACGCTGGACAAGCTGGAATCCATTCCGGGCTGGCGGGCCAACCTCAGCAACGAGGAGATGATGCGCCAGCTCTCCGAGGTGGGCGCCGTGATCTGTGCCGCCGGAGCCGGGCTGGCCCCCGCCGACAAGAAGCTGTATGCGCTCCGGGATGTCACCGGCACGGTGGAGGCCATCCCGCTGATCGCCTCCTCCATCATGAGCAAGAAGATCGCCGAAGGCACCGGTGCGCTGGTGCTGGATGTGAAGGTGGGGTCCGGGGCGTTCATGAAGGACCTTGAAATGGCCCGCGAACTGGCCCGGACCATGGTTGCCCTGGGCAAGGACGCCGGCGTGAACACGGTGGCCCTGCTGACGGACATGTCCACGCCCCTGGGCCTGACGGCCGGGAACGCCATTGAGGTCGAGGAGTCCGTGGAGGTGCTGGCCGGCGGGGGGCCGCAGGACGTGGTCGAGCTGACGGTGAAGCTGGCGGAGGAGATGCTGGAGGCCGCCGGCGTGCACGGGGCCGACCCGGCCGCCGCGCTGAAGGACGGGCGTGCCATGGATGTGTGGCGCCGCATGATCTCCGCCCAGGGCGGGGATCCGGACGCAGAGCTGCCGGTGGCCCGCGAGTCGGAGACGGTCTACGCCCCGGCCGACGGCGTCCTGGTGGGCCTTGATGCCATGGCCGTGGGCGTGGCGGCCTGGCGCCTCGGTGCCGGACGCGCCCGCAAGGAGGACGTGGTCCAGGCCGGGGCAGGTGTGCGCATGCACGCCAAGCCCGGTGCGCTGGTCCGCGCCGGCGAGCCGCTCATGACCCTGTTGACGGACACCCCGGAGAAGTTCGCACGGGCCCGGGAGGCTCTGGAGGGCGCGGTGACGATCGCCCCGGAGGGTTCCCGCCCGGCGTCGAAGCTCATCCTCGACCGCATCGCCTAATCCGACCCTCGGTTGCAATCGGGGGTGTTTTCGCCGACCCTCCCTCACTTTTCGGGCGTTTGACCCCGACCCTCCCTCACTTTTCGGGCGTTTGACCCCGGCCCTCCCTCAGTCAATGAGGGAGCGTCGGCCGAAAA
>NZ_JAJLOZ010000061.1:0-29919 GCF_025548615.1 Arthrobacter sp. A2-55
GACCTGTGGGAACACCTCATGCAACAGGTCTATGGCGGCGAGGAGCAACAGCAGGACGCCATTCCCCGCCAGGTCCTGGTCCCGGAACTCCCGGCCAACCACGGCGAACTCGCGGAATGGCTGGCGGGGCTGCGCGGCGGCAAGGTCAGCATCAAGGTCCCACAACGCGGCGAAAAGGCAGCACTCATGGAAACCGTGGCGCACAACGCCCACCAGTCCATGCTGCTGCACAAGTCCCGCCGGGCAGGCGACCTGACCACCCGCTCCGTGGCCCTGCAGGAACTCCAGGAGGCGCTCGAACTGCCCATGCCGCTGCTGCGCATTGAATGCTACGACATCTCCCACGTGCAGGGCACCAACGTGGTGGCGTCCATGGTGGTGGTCGAGGACGGCCTGGCGAAGAAGAGCGAATACCGCAAGTTCGCCATCACCGGCGACGCCGCCATTGACGACACGGCCTCCATGCACGACGTCATCACGCGCAGGTTCCGGCACTACCTTGCGGACCAGGAGGCCAGAAACAAGTCGGCAGGGGCCGGCGGCGACATTTCCGCCGTCGTCCTTGACGAATATGGCAACGGTGCGCAGGCGGGGGATGCCGCCACGTCAAAGTTCGCCTACCCGCCCAACCTGGTGGTGGTGGACGGCGGCATCCCGCAGGTCAACGCCGCCCAGGCGGCGCTGGCGGAGTTGGGCATCACCGATGTGGCCGTCGTCGGCCTGGCCAAGCGGCTGGAGGAGGTCTGGGTGCCGGACAGCGACTTTCCCGTCATTCTGCCCCGTGCCTCGCAGGGCCTGTACCTGCTGCAGCGCATCCGCGACGAGGCCCACCGCTTCGCCATCACCTTCCACCGGGCCAAGCGCGGCAAGGCCATGACGGCCTCCGTGCTGGACACTGTGCCAGGCCTCGGCGCCGCCAAGCAAAAGGCACTCCTGGCACACTTTGGTTCGCTGAAAAAGGTCCGGGCGGCCACCGTGGCCGAGCTTCAGGAAGCCAAGGGCGTGGGACCTGTGCTGGCCAAGGCGGTCCACGACACCCTGGCCGGCACAACGGGCGCCGCAGCCCCCGCTGTCAACATGGCAACGGGAGAGATCCTTGACTAGGCTGGCAGGGTGGCCACGGCGGAAAGCAGTTACCCCCGCGGCCGTGGCAGCCACGCAAATCTTCACCCCACGGACTTAGGAAGTGCAATGACGGAGCACGAAGAGAAGCCCGGAACCGACGACGGCGCCCTGACGGCCCTGAAGCCGGTGGAGTCGGAGCTGCTGGTGGTGACAGGCATGTCGGGCGCCGGCCGCAGCACCGCGGCCAATGCGCTGGAGGACCACGGCTGGTACGTCATTGAAAACCTGCCCCCGCAAATGCTCGGCACCCTGGCCGAGCTGGTTTCGCGCATGCCCGCGGCCCTGCCCAAGCTGGCCGTGGTGGTCGATGTCCGCGGCAAGGCACTGTTCGCCGACATCCGCGAGTCCCTCAACGCCCTGTCGGCGGCCGGCGTCAGCTACCGCGTGCTGTTCCTGGACGCCAGCGACGAAACCCTGGTGCGCCGCTTCGAACAGGGCCGCCGCCCGCACCCCCTGCAGCTCGACGGGCGCATCCTGGACGGCATTGCCCAGGAACGGCTGCAGCTTGCCGAAATGAAGTCCCAGGCCGAAATGGTGCTTGACACCTCCGTCATGAACGTCCATGAACTGGCCTCCGCCGTGACCGAACTGTTCTCCGAAACAGGCCCGGTGATCCTCAGCCTGACCGTCATGAGCTTTGGCTTCAAGTACGGCCTGCCCGTGGACGCCAACTACGTGGCGGATGTGCGGTTCATCCCCAACCCGCACTGGATCCCGCAGCTGCGCCCCCTGACGGGCCAGGACAAGGCCGTCAGCGATTTTGTGCTCAAGGACAACGGCGCCGCGGACTTTGTGGACCGCTATGTGCATGCCCTGGAGCCGGTTCTTGCCGGGTACCGCCGCGAAAACAAGCACTACGCCACCATTGCCGTAGGCTGCACTGGCGGCAAGCACCGCTCCGTGGCCGTGGCCATTGAACTGGCCAAGCGCCTGAGCCAGCTGCCGCGCGTCACCACCAGCATCCGCCACCGCGACCTGGGCCGGGAGTAGGCATGTACACGGGCATCCTGCCGATCATTCCGGCCGCGGGAAGGCTGCCGGCCTTTGAATCGGGCGTTCGCGTCACGGCACTGGGCGGCGGGCACGGCCTCTCCGCATCCCTCTCGGCCCTGCGCCTGCTGACCAGCAACCTAACTGCCGTGGTCACTGTCGCGGACGACGGCGGCTCCTCCGGCCGCCTCCGCGACGAGCTGGGCGTGCTCCCGCCGGGGGACCTGCGCATGGCGCTGGCGGCGCTGTGCGACGACACCGACTGGGGCAGGACCTGGCGGGACGTCATGCAGCACCGCTTCACGTCCCGGGAAGGCGTGGCCGGCTCGCTGGACAACCACGCGCTGGGCAACCTGCTGATCGTCACGCTCTGGGAATTGCTGGGAGACACCGTCGCGGGGCTCCGCTGGGCCGGGGCGCTCCTGGGCGCCCGGGGCGAGGTCCTGCCCATGGCCAGCGTGCCGCTGACCATTGAGGGGGAGGTCAAATCCACGGCGGACAGCCTGCACCCCAACGGCCATGTCATCAGCGGGCAGGCGCGGCTGGCCAAGGCCGGCGAGGTGTCCAATGTGCGCCTGGTGCCGCAGGACGCCCCTGCCTGCGCGGAGGCCGTGGCTGCCATCCATGCAGCGGACTGGGTGGTGCTGGGCCCGGGGTCCTGGTACACCTCCGTGCTGCCGCACCTGCTGCTGCCGGAACTGCGGACGGCCCTGTGCACCACCACGGCCAAACGGCTGCTGACCATGAACCTTGACGTGGACGACCAGGAGGCCGCCGGCATGGATGCGGCGGACCACCTGAAGGTCATTTCCCGGTACGCGCCGGAATTTGGCGTGGACGTGGTGCTGGCCGATCCGGTGTCCGTGGCCGACGTCGACGGCTTTACCGAGGCCGCCGCAATGATAGGGGCGGAGGTGGTGTTCGGTAAGGTGGGGAACTCCGCAGGAAAGCCCGTCCACGACCCGTTGCGGCTGGCGGCGGCATATCGGGACATTTTCGGGGACAACTAGAATTTCAAGGCGAAGGGTCACACTATGGCGCTGACAACGGCGGTCAAAGAGGAACTGTCCAGGCTGGACATCAAAAAGTCCTCGGTGCGGAAAGCGGAGGTCTCGGCACTGCTGCGCTTTGCCGGCGGGCTGCACATCATCTCGGGACGCATCGTCATTGAAGCCGAGGTGGACTCGGCGGCCACTGCCCGGCGGCTGCGCGTGGCGATAGCCGAAATGTACGGCCACCAGAGCGAAATCATTGTGGTCACCGGCGGGGGCCTGCGGCGCGGCAACCGCTATGTGGTGCGCGTGGTCCGCGACGGTGAGGCCCTGGCCCGCCAAACCGGGCTCCTGGACGGCCGGGGGCGCCCCGTGCGCGGACTGCCGTCCGTGGTGGTCAATGGTTCCGCATCCGACGCCGAGGCGGTGTGGCGCGGCGCCTTCCTGGCCCACGGCTCCCTGACGGAGCCCGGCCGCTCCTCCGCACTCGAGGTGACGTGCCCGGGCCCGGAAGCGGCCCTGGCCCTGGTTGGGGCGGCCCGGCGCATCGACATTGCGGCCAAGGCCCGCGAGGTGCGCGGCGTGGACCGCGTGGTGATCCGCGACGGCGACACCATTGCCGCCCTCCTGGTCCGGATGGGGGCGCACGAAACACTCCTGGTGTGGGAGGAACGGCGCATGCGCAAGGAAGTGCGTGCCACAGCCAATCGGCTGGCCAATTTTGACGACGCCAACCTGCGCCGCTCGGCGCAGGCCGCCGTTGCCGCCGGCGCCCGCGTGGACAGGGCCCTGGAGATCCTGGGGGACGACGTCCCCGAACACCTCAAGTACGCCGGCGAGCTGCGCGTGGCCCACAAGCAGGCCAGCCTCGACGAGCTGGGCCGGCTGGCCGACCCGCCCCTGACCAAGGACGCGATCGCCGGGCGCATCCGGCGCCTGCTGGCCATGGCGGACAAAAAAGCTGCCGACATCGGCGTCCCGGGCACTGAGTCCAGCGTCACGTTCGACATGCTCGAGTCCTGATTCGTGCCTAATATGAAAGAGTAGGAACATAACCGGACACTCATTCGGTTATGCAGTTTGCGGGGCACTGATCCCGCGGACCAACCAGAAGAAATTGCAACGGAGGAACCGTGACTAAGTACACACTTCCAGAACTCAGCTATGACTATGCTGCGCTGGAGCCCAACATTTCCGCCCGAATCATGGAGCTGCACCACAGCAAGCACCACGCGGCATACGTTGCCGGCGCCAACACCGCGCTGGACCAGCTGGCCGAAGCCCGTGACACCAACAACTTCGCCAATGTTGCCAAGTACTCCAAGGACCTGGCCTTCAACCTTGGCGGGCACACCAACCACTCCATTTTCTGGAACAACCTTTCCCCCGAAGGCGGGGACAAGCCCGAGGGCGAGTTGGCCGCAGCCATCGATGACGCCTTCGGCTCCTTCGACAACTTCCGCGCACACTTCACCGCGGCCGCCCTTGGCATTCAGGGCTCCGGCTGGGCACTGCTCTCCTTTGAAGGCCTGGGCGGCAACATCGTCATCGAACAGCTCTTCGACCAGCAGGGCAACGTTCCCGTGGCCACGACCCCGCTGCTCATGCTCGACATGTGGGAGCACGCCTTCTACCTCGACTACGTCAACGTCAAGGCAGACTACGTCAAGGCCTTCTGGAACATCGTGAACTGGGCAGACGTCGCCAAGCGCTTCGAGGCCGCCCGCAAGGGTGCCACGGCCCTGATCCTGCCGTAAGGTTCCACCCGGTCCACACAAAAATGTGACCAAAATATGGACGCCCGCCCCGTCAAATTTCCGGGGCGGGCCCCATGGAACGTAATATAGGTCACGGCGGCTGCTTGTGCAGCCCGCCGCGAAGAATCTCTGCCCAACGTCGTGCGGGAAAGCAAAGGGTTGCAGGTAACACCTCAACCGGACTACGCGTGTCCGCATGGGCACAAAGGAGAGAACTAAGTGACTACTCGCATTGGAATCAACGGGTTCGGCCGCATTGGCCGCAACTACTTCCGCGCCGCGCTGGCACAGGCCGCCGACCTTGAGATTGTTGCCGTGAACGACCTCACCAGCCCCGAAGCGCTGGCACACCTCCTCAAGTACGACTCCGTCAACGGCCGCCTGCCCGTCGCAGTGGATGTTGTGGACGGCCACCTGGTGGTGGACGGAAAGACCATCACCGTCCTGGCCGAACGCGATCCTGCCAACCTGCCGTGGGGCGAGCTCGGCGTTGACATCGTCATCGAATCCACGGGCTTCTTCACCAAGGCCTCCGACGCCCAGAAGCACATTGACGCCGGCGCCAAGAAGGTCCTCATTTCCGCCCCCGCCTCCGACGAGGACATCACCATCGTCCTGGGCGTCAACGACGGGCTGTACGACCCGGCAGCTCACCACATCATTTCCAACGCCTCCTGCACCACCAACTGCCTCGGCCCCCTGGCCAAGGTGCTCAACGACAGCTTTGGCCTGGAACGCGGCCTCATGACCACCGTCCACGCCTACACGGCAGACCAGAACCTCCAGGACGGCCCCCACAAGGACCTGCGCCGCGCCCGCGCCGCAGCCGTCAACATGATCCCCACCTCCACCGGAGCCGCCAAGGCCATCGGCCTGGTCCTGCCGGAGCTCAAGGGAAAGCTGGACGGCTACGCCATCCGCGTACCCGTGCCCACAGGCTCCGCCACGGACCTGACCGCCACGGTCAGCCGCGAGGTCACCGTCGAGGAAGTCAACGCCGCCTACAAGGCCGCCGCGGCCGAAGGCAGCCTCGCCGGCTACCTCACGTACACGGAAGACCCGATCGTCTCCTCCGACATTGTCGGGGACCCGGCGTCGTCCATCTTTGACTCCGGCCTGACCAAGGTCATCGGCAACCAGGTCAAGGTGGTCTCCTGGTACGACAACGAGTGGGGCTACTCCAACCGCCTGGTCGACCTGACCGAACTCGTTGCATCCAAGCTCTAAGGCAAGGTAAGGCAAAGCACGCATGGCACTTCACACCCTCAGCGAACTCATCGATGAAGGTGTCCGCGGGCGGCACGTTCTCATCCGTAGTGATTTGAACGTGCCGCTCGACGGCGCTTCAGTGAGTGACGACGGCCGCATCAAGGCCTCCCTGCCCGTGATCCGGGCCCTGGCCGCCGCCGGCGCCAAGGTCCTGGTCTGCGCCCACCTGGGCCGGCCCAAGGGCACCCACGAGGCCAAGTATTCACTGGCACCGGCCGTGGCACGCCTGGCGGAACTGGCACCGGAGCTCAACGCAACATTGGCCGCGGACACCACCGGACCGGCCGCCCAGGCCGCCGCCGCAGCCCTGGCCGACGGCTCCGTGCTGGTCCTGGAAAACGTGCGCTTCGATGCGCGCGAAACATCCAAGGACGATGCCGACCGTGCAGCTTTCGCGGCCGAGCTCGCTTCCCTCACGGGGGGGACGGGCGCGTACGTGGACGACGCCTTTGGTGCCGTGCACCGCAAGCACGCGAGTGTCTACGACATCGCCAAGGTGCTGCCGTCCTACCAGGGTGACCTGGTGGCGCGGGAGCTGGAGGTCCTGACGAAGCTCACCACGGACACGGTGCGCCCCTATGTGGTGGTGCTGGGGGGCTCGAAGGTCTCCGACAAGCTGGCTGTCATTGACAACCTGCTGGGCAAGGCGGACACCATCCTGGTGGGCGGCGGCATGCTGTTCACCTTCCTGGCCGCCCAGGGCCACGCGGTGGGTGCCTCCCTGCTGGAGACCGAGCAAATCCCCGTGGTGCAGGACTACCTCAAGCGGGCCGAGGCGGCAGGGACCACGTTTGTGCTGCCCACCGACATTGTGGTTGCTGCCGGCTTCTCTGCCGACGCCGCCCATGAAACCGTGCCGGCGGACGCCATTGAATCCTCCAGCTTCGGCGCCGGCGGCCTGGGCCTGGACATTGGCCCGGTCTCCGCGGCTGCCTTTGCGGACGCCATGTCAACGGCGAAGACGGTGTTTTGGAACGGCCCCATGGGCGTGTTTGAATTCCCGGCCTTTGCCGAAGGCACCAGGGCCGTTGCGGCTGCCCTGGCGGACAGCTCCGCCCGCGGCGGATTCACCGTGGTGGGCGGCGGCGACTCCGCCGCCGCTGTTCGCACCCTTGGCTTTGCCGATGACGCGTTTGGCCACATCTCCACGGGCGGCGGCGCCAGCCTGGAATTCCTGGAGGGCAAGGAGCTGCCCGGACTGGCGGCACTGGAGCGCTGATTGACCGGGGCGGCGGCAGGATTCCTGCCGCCGCCCCGTTGCGCCCCGGCGCACCCCATGATTTCTATTTAGAGCACTGTCAAGGAACGAGAGAGCGATGACGACTTCGACCAACGGGAAATTTGACCGCACGCCGCTGATTGCCGGCAACTGGAAGATGAACATGGACCATGTTCAAGGCATCACCCTCCTGCAAAAGCTGGCCTGGACGCTGTCCGATGCCCGCCATGACTTTGCCCGGGTTGAAGTGTCAGTGTTCCCGCCGTTCACCGACATCCGCGGCGTCCAGACACTCGTCCAGGGCGACAAGCTCAAGCTGAGCTACGGGGCCCAGGACCTTTCCGACCAGGACGCCGGCGCCTACACCGGCGACATTTCCGGCGCGTTCCTGAACAAGCTGGGCTGCACCTACGTGCTGGTGGGCCACAGCGAGCGCCGCGCCATCCACCAGGAGAGTGACGAGGTGCTCAATGCCAAGGTCAAGGCTGCCTTCCGCCATGAACTCACCCCCGTGCTGTGCGCCGGCGAGGGCCTGGAAATCCGCCAGGCCGGCACACACGTGGAGCACACCCTGGCGCAGCTGCGCGCCGACGTTGCCGGTCTCACCGCCGAACAGGCAGCCCAGTTGGTGGTTGCCTACGAACCCATCTGGGCCATCGGAACGGGCGAGGTTGCAGGGCCCGGCGACGCCCAGGAGATGTGCGCCGCCATCCGTGCCGAACTGGCTGTCCTGTTCGACGCCGAGACGGCCGCCAAGACGCGCCTGCTGTACGGCGGCTCGGTCAAGGCTTCCAACGTGGCCGCGATCATGGCCGGGCGTGACGTGGACGGTGTCCTGGTGGGCGGTGCCAGCCTCGACGCGGGTGAATTCGCCAACATTGCCCGTTTTGAAAGCCACCTCGTCACCAACTAGGATTAGACCACCTCAACCGCGCTGAAAGGCTACCAGTGGAAGCACTACAAATTGCCCTGCAGATCCTGCTGGGTATCACCAGCTTGCTGCTGACCCTCCTGATCCTGCTCCACAAGGGCCGTGGCGGCGGGTTGTCAGACATGTTTGGTGGCGGCATGAGCTCGAACCTCGGTTCCTCCGGCGTGGCCGAACGGAACCTCAACCGCTTCACCGTGGTCCTTGGCATCGTCTGGGGAGTGGTCATCATCGGCCTCGGCCTGATGATGTCCTACGGCGCCTAGCAGCCGCATAAGCCAAAAAAGGTCCCGTCCGGAATATTCCGGACGGGACCTTTTGCTGTGCTGTTCAAGCCCGCCGGGAGCTCGTCACCTGTCCCGGCGCATGAGCTGCCCGGGCACCTTGGCCGAGGCATCCTGGTCCAGCAGCCAGAGGGTCTTCGTGACGCCCCGGGCGCCGGACGCCGGAACCTGCACGGGGTTGGCCCCTGCCAGGCCCAGGCCCACGGCGGCGGCCTTGTCGGCACCGGCAGCCACGATCCAGATCTCCTGGGCGGTGTTGATGGCTTCCAGCGTCAATGACACGCGCGACGGCGGCGGCTTGGGGGAGTTGCTGACGCCCACCACGGGCACGCCGTGCGATCGGATACCGGCCATTTCCGGGAAGAGGGAGGCGATGTGTGCGTCCGGGCCCAGGCCCAGCAGCAGCACGTCGAAGCGGGGCACGGTGGGCGCCTGCTCCGAGGTGGCGTCGTCGTCGTTCTCCCATTCCAGCCGGGCAGCCGCTTCCAGCTGGGCCGTGTAGTCGGCGGCGGCGGCATCCAGGCCGTCCACCTCGTCCGACGCGGCCATCGTGTGCACCCGGGCGGGGTCGGTGCCGATGTGGTCCAGGAGCACCTCCCGGGCCTGGCGGGCGTTGCGGTCGGGGGAGTCCGCCGGCACAAACCTGTCGTCGCCGAACCAGAAGTTGACCTTGGCCCAGTCGACGGCCAGCCGGGCAGGCGACTCGGCCACGGCCTTGAGGGTGGCAATGCCCACGCTGCCGCCGGTCAGCACCACAGTGGCCTCGCCTCGTTCGCCCTGGACGTCCAGGAGGCGGGTGATGAGCCGCGCTGCCGTGGTGGCGGCCAGCACGTCAAAGGACGGGTGCAGGGTGATGCGAACGTTGCGGCTCATGCCGTCACAACCTTTTCTTCGGCAAGCAGTTTCTTTACCCCCAGCGTAACCACTTCGCCAAAGACCTCGTCGGGATCCAGGCGCCTTAGCTCTTCGGCCAGGCAGTCCTGGAGGGAGCGGCGGGGCAGGGAGATTTGCTGTTGCGGCTGGCCTGGCTGGGTCAGGATGGCCTCGAGGGTGCCGGGGCGGTGGAGCTCGACATTCCCTGTGGCCCGCTTCATGATGACGCGGCGGATCCCGGTGCCCCTGGGGTCTTCCGCAACCGTGATGGGAACGCCCAGGGCGCGGTGCAGCCACGCGGCCAGCAGCAGGGTGCTGGGGGAGTCGCTGGCCCCTTCCACGTGCAGGGCCGTGACAGGGCCGGCCGAATCCTCCTGGTCGAGGACGGCGGCCAGCTGGATGCGCCAGTTGGTCAGGCGGGTCCAGGCCAGGTCGGTGTCCCCGGCCCGGTAGGTTTCGGCGATGTGCCTCAACGCCTCGCGGGGGTCCGCCTGGTTGGCCGAATCCGTGATGCGGCGGTGGGCAATGCGTCCCACGGGGCTTTCGCTGGCGGACTCCGGCGCCCCATTGGGCCACCAGGCCACGATGGGCGCATCGGGGAGCAGCAGTGCCGAGACGAGCGATTCACTTTCCGGGGCAAGTTCGCCGTAGCCGCGCAGCACGATGACTTCCGAGGCTCCGGCGTCGCCGCCCACCCGGATCTCCCCGTCCAGGCGGGTGGGCTCGTCGGGGGAGCCCGCGGCGAGCACGATGATGCGGCACGGGTGTTCGCGGCTGGCCAGGTTGGCTGCCGTGATGGCGTCCTCTTCGAGGCCGTTTTGGGTGATGACCACCAGGGTCAGCACGCGGCCCAGGGTGACAACGCCGCCCTGTTCGCGCATCTTGACGATCTGCTTGGTGATGTTGGAGGTGGTGGTGTCTGGCAGGTCAACTATCATGGCCGGCGCCACGTCCTTCCGTCTCGCTTTAACAGGTCATCGGCCGACGACGGCCCCCAGCTGCCTGGCTCGTAGCTTTCCGGCTGCACGCCTTCGGCCGCCCAGAATTCCTCGAACGGGTCCAGGATCTTCCAGGACAGCTCCACTTCCTGGTGGCGGGGGAACAGGGGCGGCTCGCCGAGCAGCACGTCCAGGATGAGGCGCTCGTAGGCTTCTGGGCTGGACTCCGTGAAGGCATGGCCGTAGCCAAAGTCCATGGTGACGTCGCGGACCTCCATCTGCGTGCCGGGCACCTTGGATCCGAAGCGGATGGTGACGCCCTCATCAGGCTGGACGCGGATGACCACGGCGTTTTGCCCGAAGTCGTCGGCGGCGTGGTCGGTGAACAGCAGGTTGGGTGCCCGCTTGAACACGACGGCGATCTCGGTCACCCGGCGGCCCAGCCGCTTGCCCGTGCGCAGGTAGAACGGCACGCCGGACCACCGGCGGGTGTTGATGTCCAGGCGGATGGCGGCAAAGGTTTCGGTGGTGGAATCGGCGGGGATGCCTTCCTCGTCCAGGTAGCCCAGCACCTCCTCGCCGCCCTGCCAGCCGCCGGCAAACTGGCCGCGGGCCGAATGGGTGGACAGGTCGGCCGGCAGCTTGACGGCGGCCAGCACCTTTTCCTTCTCGGCCCGCAGGTCCTCGGCGTTGAAGGAGATGGGCTCCTCCATGGCCGTCAGGGCCAGCAGCTGCAGCAGGTGGTTTTGGATCACGTCGCGGGCCGCGCCCACGCCGTCGTAGTAGCCCGCGCGTCCGCCCGTGCCAATGTCCTCGGCCATCGTGATCTGCACGTGGTCCACGTAGTTGGCGTTCCACAGGGGCTCAAAAAATTGGTTGGCAAAGCGCAGCGCCAGGATGTTCTGGACCGTTTCCTTGCCCAGGTAGTGGTCAATGCGGAAGACGGAATCCGCCGGAAAGACTGACTCCACAATGTCATTGAGGGCCCTGGCGGATTCCAGGTCGTGGCCGAACGGCTTTTCAATGACCACCCGGCGCCAGAAGTCGCCGGCCGTCTGGGCCAGGCCGTGGCTGGACAGCTGGCGGCAGACCAGTTCAAACGCCTTCGGCGGGATGGACAGGTAGAACGCGTGGTTGCCCTGCGTGCCGCGCTGTTCGTCAAGGTCCGCGAGGGTGTCCTTGAGCCGCTCAAAGGCCGCGTCGTCATCAAATTCGCCCGGGACAAAGCGGATGCCCAGGCTCAGCTGCGACCAGACGGTTTCATCAAACGGGGTGCGGCAGTGTGCCTGGACGGACGCCCTGACCTCTGCGGCGAACTCCGCATCGCTCCAGCTGCGCCGGGCAAAGCCCACCAGCGCGAAACTGGGCGGCAGCAGCCCCCGGTTGGCAAGGTCGTACACGGCCGGCATGAGCTTCTTGCGGGCCAGGTCGCCGGTGACTCCAAAGAGCACCAGCGACGACGGACCCGCCACGCGGGACAGCCGGCGGTCGCGGCTGTCCCGGAGCGGGTTTGCATGGTGTGTTGCTGCATTCGTTGGCATGTGGAAAGTGTTTGCCCTATGCGTCGGTGCGGCGGCCGGCAAGCGCGGCCACCACAGTCTTGAGTTGTTCAACGCCCGTTGCGACGTCCGTCAGATGCAGCCGCAGCACGGGCCGGCCATGGTCGGCCAGCACCTGGGCGTCGCCCGCAGCCTGGGCGGAAATCAGCTCCCCAAACGTAAACGGACGGTCCGGAATTGCCAAATCCTCGGCGGCGGCGCCAGTCACCTGGAGGAACACGCCAATGGCGGGTCCGCCCTTGTGGAACTGCCCGGTCGAGTGCAGGAAGCGCGGGCCCCAGCCGAAGGTGACGGGACGGCCGGTGGCGGCTGCCAGCTCGTCGCGCACGCCGGCCAGAGGGGCGTTGGCCAGCCGGTCGAGGTAGGCCTGCACGCTCAGGTAGCCGTTGGCAGGCAACGTCCCCAAAAGTGCGTCCAGCGCTTCCCCGGCGGTCGACGCCCCGGCCAGCCAGCCGGCGTCGTCGTTTGCCGTGCGGACCTCAATGGCGCCGTCGGTGAAGAGGGCCGGTGTCGGGGCCGGTGTGGCGTCCAACAGCCCGCGGGCGGCCACCTTGGCGGCCTCCACGTCCGGCTGGTCAAAGGGGTTGATGCCCAGGAGGCGGCCCGCAACGGCCACGGCAAATTCCCACACCATCATCTGTGCGCCCAGGTCCCCGGCAATGCTGACTTCATTCGCCCGAAGTTCGACGTCGGCGTCCCCGGCCACCAGCCGCACCACCAACACGTCCGCGGCACCTCCCGTGACTTCGGGGGAGCCGGGGTCGGCCACCACCGGCAGCACGCCGGTGCCGAGCTTGCCCGTGGATTCGGCGATGAGCTGTTCGGCCCAGTCGGCGAAGCCCACAATGCCGGAGCCCTCATCGACGATCACGATCTTGTCCCGCAGCGGCGAGGTGCCGCCGAGGGCTGCACCAAGGCGCAGGCCGATGTTGTCGGTGTCGTCGTCACGCAGCATCTCGGCGGCTTCCTCGGCAGAGTCCAGGAGGGCCTGGACGTCCACGCCGGCCAGGCCGGAGGGCACCAGCCCGAATGCCGTCAGTCCGGAATAGCGCCCGCCCACGTTCGGGTCCGCGTTGAACACCTTTCGGTAGCCGGCCTCGCGCGCCGACTTGTCCAGGGGCGAGCCGGGATCGGTGACAATGACGATTCTCGACTTGGCGTCGATTCCGGCAGCCGTGAACTCCTGCTCGAAGATGCGCCGCTGGGAATCGGTCTCCAGGGTGGAGCCGGACTTGGAGGAGACCACAATGGCCGTCCGGGCCAGGCGGTCCGCCACGGCGGCACGGACCTGGCCAGGCTCCGTGCTGTCCAGCACGGTCAGCTCCACGCCGGCCGTGGCCGTGATGACTTCCGGCGCCAGGGACGAGCCGCCCATGCCGCACAGCACGATGTGGCTGATGCATTCGGCCTCGAAGGCGCTGCGCAATGCCACAATGTCGGCCACGAGGGGGGCGGACACCTGGGGTGTTTCGACCCAGCCCAGGCGGATGGCGGACTCGGATTCCGCGTCGGGGCCCCACAGGGTGGCGTCCTTGGCGAAGATCTTCGAGGCGACCTGGTCGGCGACCAGCGCCGGCAGGCGGGTTGCGCCGGCGGCCTCTGCGGCCCCTGAGGCGGAAAATGCAAGGCTGGTCATGGTTATGCTTCCTTTCCGGCGGCGTCGAGGGCGTCCTGGACGTGGTTGAGCAGGTCCTTCCAGCTGGCCACGAACTTCTCCAGGCCTTCGGTTTCCAGCAGGCCGACCACGTCGTTGTAGGAGATGCCCAGGCCCTCAAGCTCGTTCAGGAGGGCGTTGGATTCCTCGTAGCTGCCGGTGACGGTGTCGCCCGTGACCACGCCGTGGTCGAAGGTCGCGTCAAGGGTCTTTTCCGGCATGGTGTTCACCACGTCCTTGGCCACCAGGCCCGTGACGTACAGGGTGTCCGGGTAGGCCGGGTCCTTGACTCCCGTGGAGGCCCAGAGGGGGCGCTGGGGGAGGGCGCCGGCGTCGGCCAGCAGCGCCCAGCGCTCCGAGGAGAAGACCTCCTCGAAGATCTGGTAGGCCAGGCGGGCGTTGGCCAGGCCGGCCTTGCCCTTCAGACCCAGGGCCTGCTCGGTGCCGATGGCCACCAGGCGCTTGTCGATCTCGGTGTCCACGCGGGAGACGAAGAAGGACGCCACGGAGTGGATGTCCGCCAGGTTGTGGCCGTTGGCCTTGGCTTTTTCCAGCCCGGACAGGAAGGCGTTGACCACGGCGCGGTAGCGCTCCAGTGAGAAGATCAGCGTGACGTTGACGCTGATGCCCTCGGCAAGGGTGGCCGTGATGGCTTCCAGGCCCTCCACCGTGGCGGGAATCTTGATGTAGACGTTCTTCTTGTTGACCTTGGCGTACAGGCGCTTGGCCTCAGCGATGGTCCCCTCGGTGTCCCACGCCTTGCGGGGGTCCACCTCGATGGACACGCGCCCGTCAACGCCCTTGGTGGCCTCCGCCACGGCGGCGAAGACGTCGCAGCCGTCGGCTACATCCGCCGTCGTCATTTCAAAGACGGCCTCCTCGGACTGGACGCCCTGGGCGGAGAATGCCTTGAGCTCAGCCTTATAGGCGTCGCTCTTGGTGATGGCGGCCTCGAAGATGCTGGGGTTGGTGGTCACGCCAACCACGTTCTTCTCGGCGATGAGCTGCTTCAGGCTGCCTGTCACCAGGCGGGTGCGGGACAGGTCATCCAGCCAAATGGACACGCCGGCGGCGGAAAGGTCTGCGGTGGGTGTAGTCATGTCTTTGCTTCTTCCTAAAAGTGAACTGAAGGTGAAGGGTGCGGGGCTGTCAGGCGGAGGCTGCAGCGATGGATTCCGTGGCGGCGGCCGTCACGGTTTCGGTGGTGATGCCAAACTCCTGGAACAGGCGCTTGTAGTCGGCCGAGGCGCCAAAGTGCTCCAGGGAGATGGAGCGGCCGGCGTCGCCCACAAATTCCCGCCAGCCCAGGGCCAGCCCGGCCTCGACGGAGACGCGGGCCTTGACGGCCGCGGGCAGCACGGCCTCACGGTACTCGGGTGATTGTGCGTGGAACCACTCAACGCAGGGCATGGACACCACGCGGGCTGCGACACCGCTGGCACCTAGGGCCTCCCGCGCGTCAACGGCCAGCTGCACTTCGGAGCCCGTGGCGATCAGGATCACGTCGGGGGTGACGGCGGCGCCGTCGCGGACGGCCTCGGCCAGGACATACCCGCCCTTGGCGACTCCCGCCGTCGAGCCGAACTCGGTGGCCGTGGCCTCGCCGGCGCCGCGGGCGTAGGTGGGGATGTTTTGGCGGGTCAGCACAATCCCGGCCGGGTGGTCGGTGGTTTCCAGGATCTTGGCCCAGGCCGCGGCGACTTCATTGGCGTCGCCGGGGCGGACCACGTCCAGGCCGGGAATGGCGCGCAGGGTGGCGAGCTGTTCCACGGGCTGGTGGGTGGGGCCGTCCTCGCCCAGGCCGATGGAGTCGTGAGTCCACACGTAAATGGACGGGACGCCCATCAGGGCGGAGAGACGGATGGCGGGGCGCTGGTAGTCGCTGAAGATCAGGAACGTGCCGGAGAACGCACGGGTGGGGCCGCCCAGGTGGATGCCGTTGACGATGGAGGCGGCGGCGTGCTCGCGGATGCCGAAGTGCAGCACGCGGCCGTAGGGGCCGCCGGACCAGGTGTCGGTCTGCTTGTCCTTGGGGACAAACGAGCCCACCCCTTCAATGGTGGTGTTGTTGGAACCGGCCAGGTCGCAGGAGCCGCCCCACAGCTCGGGGAGCACCCCGCCGATGCCGTTGAGGACCTTGCCGGATGCCACACGGGTGGAGACGTCCTTGCCGGCCTCAAACGAGGGAAGGTTTGCCTCCCACCCTGCTGGCAGCTCCTTCTTTTCAATGCGTTCCAGCAGGGCGGCGTTTTCGGGGTTGGCCGCCTTCCAGGCCTCGAAGCCGACGTTCCATTCCTCGTGGGCCGCGGCGCCGCGGGCCTCCACCTGGCGGGCGTGGGCCAGGATGGCCGGATCCACGTCGAAGCTCTTCTCCGGGTCAAAGCCCAGTTCGGCTTTCAGCGCGGCCACTTCGGCCGCACCCAGTGCCGAGCCGTGGATGGCGCCCGTGTTCTGCTTCTTCGGCGACGGGTAGCCGATGATGGTGCGCAGCAGGATGATGGAGGGCTTGCCGGTTTCAGCCTTCGCCGTCTCCAGGGCGGCGTGGAGTTCGGCCACGTCCTCAACGTACTCACCGGTCTTGGTCCAGTCGACGCGCTGCACGTGCCAGCCGTAGGCCTCGTAGCGCTTGAGGACGTCCTCGGAGTAGGCGATGTTGGTGTCGTCTTCAATGGAGATGTGGTTGGAATCGTAGATGACCACCATGTTGCCAAGTTCCTGGTGGCCTGCCAGCGAGGATGCCTCGCTGGTCACGCCTTCCTGGAGGTCGCCGTCGGAGGCAATGACCCACACGGTGTGGTCAAAGGGGCTGGTGCCGGGGGCGGCATCGGGGTCCATGAGCCCGCGCATGCGCCGCTGTGAGTAGGCGAAGCCGACGGCGGAGGCCAGGCCCTGGCCCAGCGGTCCGGTGGTGATTTCCACGCCCCTGGTGTGCTTGTACTCGGGGTGGCCGGGGGTCAGCGAGCCCCAGGTGCGCAACGCCTCCAGGTCCGTGAGCTCCAGGCCGTAGCCGGAGAGGAACAGCTGGATGTAAAGCGTCAGGGACGAGTGGCCGGGGGAGAGGATGAAGCGGTCGCGGCCAATCCAGTCGGGGTTCGCCGGATCAATGCGCATGACCTTTTGGAACAGCAGGTAGGCGGCCGGTGCCAGCGACATCGCGGTTCCGGGGTGGCCGTTGCCCACCTTTTCGACGGCGTCTGCGGCCAGGACACGTACCGTGTCCACGGCGCGCACGTCGTCAGCGGTCCAGGAAAATGATGCCGAATCCAGATGTGACACTTATAGGTCCCTCTCGTTGAGTGCAGGCACGAAGCACGTGCACGGCACGCGCACGGCCGGGCCAGGGACAAGTCCGTGGCTCCGCTGCCCTGCGCTGCTTCGCGTTGAAACTTATGATCTCGCTTCAGCTTAGTGCCACTGGTGCCGGTGGTGGCTAACCGCCGCCCGGGCGTGGGATTCATAAAGGGACGGGGTGGCGGGCAAGTGATCAGATTTGCCGCAACTTGCCACAATTGCTTGACTTATTCACGTTCATGTCTTTTCACCCGCGGCCAGCTATGATATTTAGAGGTTTTGCCGCCCGGCTGCCGCCACCCGTGGTGGTGTGCTCCGCGGCCGGGCCGCTGCTGTGAACCAACGATTAGAACATGGTGACATTACACGTGAGTGCAACGCATATCCCGATCGCCGGAACATCCCCCGAGGCACCAATGCGTGTGGGTTTTTCTGCCAAGGCCAAGGGATACCTGGCCCTGACCAAGCCCAGGGTGGTGGAGCTGCTGCTGGTGACCACCCTGCCCACCATGTTCTTCGCGCAGGGCTATTCCGGCAGGGGAGGCGTCCCCAGCCTGTGGCTCATGGTGGCCACCATGGTCGGCGGCGCCCTGGCAGCCGGCGCGTCCGGTGCCTTCAACTGCTACATTGACCGCGACATTGACAAGATCATGCACCGGACGTCGAAGCGCCCCCTGGTGACCGGCGTCATCACCCCGCGCGAGGCACTCGTCTTTTCGTGGGTGCTCACAGTCCTGGCCGTTGCCCTGCTGTGGAGCATTAACCCGCTGACCGGGCTGCTCGGCGTCGGGGCCATCTTCCTGTACGTGGTGGTCTACTCGCTGATCCTCAAGCGCCGCACCACGCAAAACATCGTCTGGGGCGGGGCTGCAGGATGCATGCCGGTGCTCATCGCCTGGTCCGCCGTGACCAATTCGGTCCAGTGGCCGGCAGTGATCCTGTTCATGATCATCTTCCTGTGGACCCCGCCTCACTACTGGCCCCTGTCCATGCGCTACGGCGACGACTACAACGCCGTCAACGTCCCCATGCTCGGCGCCGTGGCCGGCTCGCGGACCGTGGCCGTGCAGGTGGTCCTGTACACCTGGGCCATGGTGGCGTGCTCGCTGCTCATGATTCCCCTGGGCGGCGCGGGCATTGTCTACACCGTGGTGGCCATTGGCGCCGGCGGCTGGTTCCTGTTCGAGGCCCACAAGCTTTACAGCAATGCCAAGAAGGACCTTGTCACCAAGAAGAACGCCATGAAGGTGTTCCACGCGTCCATTTCCTACCTGACACTGGTGTTCCTTTCCCTGGCGGTGGACCCGTTTGTGGGCCAGGCACTGATGCGCTGACCACCCATACAAAGGAACGACGCCGGCGGCGCACCTTCCCTGTGAAGGTGCGCCGCCGGCTTCGTTCCTGTTGGCCTGGTGTCAGGAAGCGCGGAGCTGGTCCCTGCCGCGGCGAAGAGCGAGGTCGACAATGTTGGTGCCGGTTGCCAGGAGCAGTGAGGAGCCCACCATGTGCAGTCCCACCAGGAGTGAGGGGACGCCGGTGAAGTACTGCCAGTAGCCAATGGCCCCCTGGTAGACAACGGAGACAATGAGGAGCACCGCAGCGCTGCGCAGGAGACCGGGCGTGCGCCACAGCAGGACCAGCAGAATCACGGAAACTGCCACCAGCAGGTACACCGGCAGCACGTGGATGCGCGTGACCAGGTAGCCGTCAAGGCCCATGCGCGGTGAGGTGGAGTCGCCGGAGTGCGGGCCGGAACCCGTGACCAGGGTTCCCAGCACCACGGCCAGGTAGGTGCACACGGCCGCCACGGCGCTCAGCTGGCGAATGGTCTGGCGGGGCCGCACGGCCGTGGCTGGCGCCGTGGCGCCGGTACGCCCGTGGGCCCTGTTGACCAGTAGCATGCTAAAGACCACCAGGGCGGCAGAGACCAGGAAATGCAGGCTGACCACGTACGGGTTCAGCCCGGTCAGCACGGTGATGCCGCCAATCACCGCCTGGGCGGGAATGCTGGCCAGGAGGGAGAACGTGAGCCAAAAGAGGTCCTTGCGCTCCTTCCGGAGGTTCCAGAGCATCACCAGGAGGGCCAGTGCAACGGCGGCCAGGGCAAACGTCAGTGTCCGGTTGGTGAACTCGATGACGCCGTGAATGCCCATGGCGGGGGTGTTGGTGAGGGAGCCGGGCGTGCATTGGGGCCAGGTGGGGCACCCCAGGCCTGAGCCCGTCAGGCGGACCACGCCGCCGGAGACAATGAGGACTCCCTGGCCGATCAGCAGGCCCACGGACAGGCGGCGGATGGCCGGCGTGACCGAGGTGGGCAGCTTGTCCGCCATGGATTTCAGGGTGGTTTTTTGACTCACTTCATTCACGTCTTTCAGTTCCATTTGAACCATTTGATGGCCGCCACCGAGCCGGCAGCGGTCCAGGCAAGCAGGATGACCAAGGCAAAGATGTCCAGCCGGCCGTCGATCAGCGACGCCCGCATCAGCGTGCCCAGCGCGCCCGAGGGCAGCCAGTCGACAATCCCGGCCATGGTGTCGGAGAATTTGGTGGCCGGCAGCACAATGCCGCCCATGGCGGCCAGCAGGATCCAGCCCAGGTTGGTGATGGCCAGCGTCGCTTCGGGGCGGACGGTGCCGGCAATGAGCAGGCCCAGGGCCGTAAAGGCGGCGGCGCCCAGGACCAGCAGCGGGATCCCCAGCAGCACCCCGCCCGGGGAAGGGCGCCAGCCCATGAACGCGGCGACGGTGGAAATAATGGCCACCTGGATGGCCAGCGCCACCAGCACGGCAATCACCTTGCCCGCGATGAGGCCGCCCTTGCCCAGGGGAGTGGTGGACAGGAAGCGCAGGACCCCGTACCGGCGGTCGAAGCCCGTGGCAATGCCCTGGCCGGTGAACGCCGTCGACAGTGCACACAGGGCCAGGATTCCCGGGGTTGCCGTGTCAACCCGGGAGTGGCCCATGCCGTCAAGGATGGGCATCACGGCCAGCGCGATCAGCCCCAGCAGCGGCATGACGATCATGAGTACCAGCTGTTCGCCGTTGCGCAGCATGGTCGCGGCCTCATACCTGCCCTGGTTGAGGACACGCGTGGCCAGGGATGCCGCGCCGGCGGGCGGAACGTCGGTGAAGAGGCTGCTCATGGGGTCTCCGTTTCGGCTGCACGGACTTGCGCCGCCTGGTGCGGGGCTGGGACTGGCATTTTCGGGGCGGGTTCGAGGGATGCCGCGATGGCCAGGAACACGTCCTCGAGCGACTGGGAGGCAAGGTGGACCGACGTCGGCATGAGGGACAAGGACGCGCACCATTGCCCAAAGCGCCCCAGGTCCCCGGGTTCGAGGGAACCGAGGATCCGGTAGCTGCCCGGGCGGGTTTCCTCACAGGCCAGGCCGGGGCGGTGCAGCGCCGTCGTGTCCAGCCCGGGCGGGGCGTCGAAGGTCATGGTGCGCTGCGTCTGGGCGGCCGTGGAGGCGTTCAGCAAGTCCGGCACCGTGCCCTCGGTGACCGACTCCCCGTGGTTGACGATGTACACGTAGTCGGCCAGGCGCTGGGCGTCATCCAGGAGGTGGGTGGTCAGGACGATGGCCTTGCCGGCGTCGCGCAGTTCACGGATCAGCTCGAAGACCATGATGCGCGACTGCGGGTCCAGGCCTGCGCTGGGCTCGTCCAGGAAAAGGACTTCAGGGTTTCCCAGGAGGCTGGCGGCCAGGGCCACGCGCTGCTTTTGCCCCCCGGACAGCCGGCGGATGTTGGTGCTGGAAAATTCAGCGATGCCAAGCCGGTCAACCAGGGCGTCGACGCTCAGCGGGTTCCTGTAGAGCCCGGCAACGTGTCGCAGCAGGGCCACGGGGCGGGCCGCCGGCGGAAGCCCCCCATCCTGCAACATGACACCCACGCGTGAGCGGAGTTCGGCGTCGGCCGTTTCAGGGTCCTGCCCCAGGAGGGAAACGGTGCCGCCGTTGCGTCGTTGCAATCCCTGCGCGCACTCGATGGTGGTGGTCTTGCCGGCACCGTTGGCGCCCAGCAGCGCGGTGACCTGGCCAAAATGTGCCGTGAGGTTGATGTTGGAGACAATCCGCTTCATCCGGCCGTCAAGCGCCGGTACGGGACCAACATCCTTGACGAGCCCGGAAATGACCAGGGCGGCGTCCGGGGAGGGGGAGGGAGACAATGTCACGCCCACTATTCTACGTTACGTAGTATGGGGGAATGCATGGCCCGGCGCCCGGCCGCCGGCCCCGCCGCGTGGGTAGGCTCACCTTACTGGTACGGACGGCCGAATTACGACATACTTGTGTTGTTTATTGTTGTGGTTTTATCCATGTGGCGGAGGTGTCGAGCATGACGCAAGTCGAACTGGGGCACGTTGCCGGCCTGGAACCGGATGAACGCACCCGCGACCGGGTCCTGACAGCGGTTTTGGAGCACGGGCCCGTCAGCGCGGCGCAAATGGGGAAGATGCTCAGCCTTACCCCGGCAGCGGTCCGCCGGCACCTGGACACGCTGTCCAAACAGGGCGTCATTGAAGTCAAGCTCATCAGCAATGCCACCAGCGGGGCCGGCCGCCCCGCACGCCGCTATGTGGTGTCCAAGCAGGGGCAGGCTGAAATCGGCGACGACTACCTGGAAATAGCCCGCCTGGCACTGGCCGAGATTGCCGGCAGCCACGGTGAACAAGGCGTGGTGGATTTTGCCGAACGCCGCTTTGCCAAGATGGAGGCCAAGTACCAGCCCCTGGTGGACGCCGCCGGCCCCGACGTGGCCGCCCGTTCCCGGGCCCTCGCCGCAGCCTTGAACGAGGACCGCTTTGTGGCCACGTCCAACTCGCTGAACCCGCATTCGGCCATGGCTGCCGAGCAGCTGTGCCAGGGTCACTGCCCCATCCAGGCGCTGGCCACCACCTTTCCCCAATTTTGCGACGCCGAGACGGAAGTTTTTTCCCGCCTCCTGGGCGTCGACGTCCGCAGGCTCTCCACCATGGCAAGTGGCGGGCACGTGTGCACCACCCATGTACCAACGGGCCGGGCCGTGGTCCGCAAGCGCGTCAGCGTTCCTGCGGCCATGGCGCGCCCGTCGCAGAATATTTCCAACCATCAGCAAGAAAGGCCGTGATGACGGATCAATTAGCGCAGGACGTACGCGCGAATGGTGCGGTCGAAGACTCCACCAACCACGACATCCTCGAAAGAAACCCGGAGCTGGAGGGACTGGGCAACTACGCCTTTGGCTGGTCGGACAAAAACGAGGCCAGCGCCAACGCCCGGCGCGGCATCAATGAAGAGGTGGTCCGCGACATCTCCGCCAAGAAGGGCGAGCCCCAGTGGATGCTGGACATGCGCCTCAAGGGCCTGAAGTACTTTGACCGCAAGCCCATGCCCACCTGGGGTGCAGACCTCTCCGGCATCGATTTTGACAACATCAAGTACTTTGTCCGGTCCACGGAGGAGCAGGCGCAGACGTGGGAGGACCTCCCCGAAGACATCCGCAACACCTACGAGCGGATCGGCATCCCCGAAGCTGAGCGCAGCCGCCTGGTGGGCGGCGTCACGGCCCAGTACGAATCCGAGGTGGTGTACCACCAGATCCGCGAGGACCTGGAAGCACAGGGCGTCATCTTCACCGACACCGACACGGGCCTGCGCGAACACCCGGAAATCTTCCAGGAATACTTCGGCACCATGATCCCCGTCGGCGACAACAAGTTCGCCTCGCTGAACACGGCAGCCTGGTCCGGCGGGTCCTTCGTCTACGTGCCCCCGGGCGTCCACGTGGAGATTCCGCTGCAGGCCTACTTCCGGATCAACACCGAAAACATGGGCCAGTTTGAGCGCACGCTCATCATCGCCGACGAAGGCAGCTACGTCCACTACATTGAAGGCTGCACGGCCCCGATCTACACCTCGGACTCGCTGCACTCCGCCGTCGTCGAAATTGTGGTGAAGAAGAACGCCCGCGTCCGCTACACCACCATCCAGAACTGGTCCAACAACGTGTACAACCTGGTGACCAAGCGCGCCATTGCACACGAGGGCGCCACCATGGAATGGGTGGACGGCAACATCGGCTCCAAGGTCACCATGAAGTACCCGGCCGTCTACCTCGTGGGCGAGCACGCCAAGGGCGAGACCCTCTCCGTTGCCTTTGCCGGCGAGGGCCAGCACCAGGACACCGGGTCCAAGATGGTCCACATCGCACCGAACACGCAGTCTTCGATCATCTCCAAGTCGGTTGCGCGCGGCGGCGGCCGGTCGGCCTACCGCGGCCTGGTCCAGATCCGTGAAGGCGCCAACCACTCCGCCAACACCGTGCGCTGTGACGCACTGCTGGTTGACAACATCTCGCGTTCCGACACGTACCCGTACGTTGACGTCCGCGAAGACGATGTCTCCATGGGTCACGAGGCAACGGTGTCCAAGGTCAGCGCAGAGCAGCTGTTCTACCTGCAGTCCCGCGGCATGCCCGAGGACGAGGCCATGGCCATGATCGTGCGCGGCTTCATCGAGCCCATCGCGAAGGAACTGCCCATGGAATATGCGCTTGAACTGAACCGCCTGATCGAACTGCAGATGGAAGGGGCCGTCGGCTAAATGACCGAGCTCACCGAAGAAAAAGTAATGGACGCCCCGGACGGACAGGTCTGGTCGCAGGGCTTCATCAAGGGCATGACGGAGGAAGGCGAGCAGCTTTCCGAGATCAACCCTGCCTCAGGTCCCCTGGGAGGCTCAGCTGCCAACGCGCATTCGCACGGCGACAGCCACGGCGGCGGCGTCGGCATCCCCGACAGCTCACGTGCCGGCCGCCTCACCTCCTACAAGCTGGCCGACTTCCCCCTGATCACCGGCCGCGAGGAGGACTGGCGCTTCACCCCGCTCAAGCGCCTCCGCGGCCTGGACCGTGTGGGTGTCAAGGGCCAGGGGCTCGACGGCGACGCACCTGCTGTCGAGGTCACCAAGCCCGACGCCGTCACGGTGGAGACCGTGGGCCGCGACGACGCCCGCATCGGCACCGCGGGAATTCCCGAGGACCGTGTGGCTGCCGCCGCCTGGGAGAATTTTAAGGAGGCGACAGTCGTCACCCTGCCCGCCGAATACCAGGGCACCGTGGAGGACGTCACCACGCTGACGCTGACCGGCGCCGGCGTGACCCCGGCCGCCGCACACATCTTCGTCCACGCCAAGAAGTTCGCCTCCGGCGTGGTGGTCCTGGACCACCGTGGCACCGCGGTCCTGAGCGAGAACGTCGAAATCCTGGTCGAGGACGGTGCCAACCTCACCGTTGTCAGCATCCAGGACTGGAATGACGACACCGTCCACGCCAGCGCGCAGCACATCAAGGTGGGCCGCGACGCAAAGGTCAAGCACGTGGTCATCAACCTCGGCGGCAGCCTGCTCCGGACCACGCCGTCGGCCCGCTACGCCGGCACCGGCAGCGAAGTGGAAATGTACGGCCTGTACTTCGCCGACGCCGGGCAGCACCTGGAACAGCGCCTGTTCGTGGACCACTCCACCAACAACTGCAAGTCACGGGTCACCTACAAGGGCGCACTGCAGGGCGAGGGTGCGCACGCGGTCTGGATCGGTGACGTGCTGATCCGCAAGGAAGCCGAGGGCACCGACACCTACGAGATGAACCGGAACCTGATCCTGACCCAGGGTGCCCGCGCCGACTCCGTGCCGAACCTGGAAATTGAAACGGGCCTCATCGAGGGCGCCGGACACGCAAGTGCCACCGGACGCTTTGACGACGAGCAGCTGTTCTACCTGCAGGCCCGCGGCATCCCGGAAGATGTGGCCCGCCGACTGGTGGTGCGCGGCTTCCTCAACGAGGTCATCCAGCACATCAAGGTTCCCGCCCTTGAGGAGCGCATGCGCGATGCCGTGGAACGGGAATTGGCGGCAACGGCGTAATGAGCGATTCCTCCACGCCCGCCGGCGTCGTCGTCTGCCAGGACAGCGACGTTGAGGTAAAGTCTTCCCTCCTGGTGGAGGTGGATGACTTTCCCATTGCCATTGTCAGGGACTCGTACGGCGTATTGCACGCAATCGGCGACACGTGCTCCCATGCGGAAATCTCATTGAGCGAGGGCGACGTGGAGGACGGCACCATCGAATGCTGGGCGCACGGCAGTTCCTTTGACCTGAAAACAGGTGAACCGCTGACGCTGCCCGCCTTCGAGCCCGTGCCCGTCTTCAACCTGGAAGTCCACGACGGCGATGTTTATGTCGACGTCACCAACATTCTTAACGGCGTCAGCATCGACAACTAACGCCCTTCCCGCGCACCACACACCAATATTCTTAGGAGAAATTAGAGTATGTCTACTCTGGAAATCAAGGACCTGCACGTCAGCATCGTCACTGAGCAGGGCGTCAAGCCGATCCTCAAGGGCGTCAGCCTGACCATCAAAACCGGTGAGACCCACGCCATCATGGGACCCAACGGCTCCGGCAAGTCCACCCTGGCATCCACCATTGCCGGCCACCCGCGTTACACCGTGGACAGCGGTTCCATCACGCTCGACGGCGAAGACGTCCTCGCGATGACCGTGGACCAGCGCGCCCGCGCCGGGCTGTTCCTGGCCATGCAGTACCCCGTGGAAATCCCGGGCGTCACCATGACGAACTTCCTCCGCACGGCCAAGACGGCCATCGACGGCGAAGCACCCAAGCTGCGCACCTGGACCAAGGACGTCAAGGCGGCCATGTCCCAGCTGCGCATCGAGCCCGAATTCGCCGAGCGCAACGTCAATGAAGGCTTCTCCGGTGGTGAAAAGAAGCGCCACGAGATCCTCCAGCTTGAACTGCTCAAGCCCAAGTTCGCTGTTCTCGACGAGACCGATTCCGGCCTTGACGTCGATGCGCTGAAGGTTGTCTCCGAGGGTGTCAACCGTGCCATTGAGACCGGCGGCCTCGGCACCATCCTCATCACCCACTACACGCGGATCCTGCGTTACATCAAGCCTGACTTTGTCCACGTGTTTGTTGATGGCAACATCGCCGAGCAGGGCGGCCCGGAACTGGCCGACCGACTCGAAGAAGAAGGCTACGACCGCTACCTGGCGCAAGCCCCGGCCACGGCCTAGCCACCGCACTTTTCAGAAGGAAAAGCGAAGAAGGAATCATGACTGACATCAGCGAAACAAGTGCCCCCGTGGCAACTGCGCAGACTGACCTCGAGGACGTCGAGGAAGCGCTCAAGGACGTCATTGACCCCGAACTGGGTGTCAACGTCGTCGACCTCGGGCTCCTTTATGGCCTGCGCTACGGCGACGACGGCGCCCTGCTGCTGGACATGACGCTGACCACAGCGGCCTGCCCTCTCCAGGACGTCATTGAAGAGCAGGTCGAAAACTGCCTTGGCCCCATCGTGGACGAATGGCGGATCAACTGGGTGTGGATGCCGCCGTGGGGTCCCGAGCGGATCACCGACGACGGCCGCGACCAAATGCGGGCCCTCGGCTTCAACATTTAGTTCGCAACACAGGGAACCGCCGTCGGGCCTGGCATATCCAGGCTCGACGGCGGTTCCTGCGTTTTTGCTGTGGCTACACCTTGGGCACGGAGAACGTGTCGCAGCTGGCCAGGTCCCCGCTCTGGTAGCCGGTGGACAGCCAGTGCTGGCGCTGGGCACTGGAACCGTGTGTCCACGTTTCGGGGTTGCTGTGCCCCGTGGCCGCCTGCTGGATCCTGTCGTCGCCCACGGAGGATGCAGCGGAGAGGGCGTCGTTGAGGTCCTGCTGCTTGAGCGGGCGCAGGAACGGCGAGCTGCTGCCGGGAGCCGGCTGGGTGGAGGCGTGGCGCATCCAGATTCCGGCATAGCAGTCCGCCTGCAGCTCGGTGCGCACTGACGCCGACTGGGCGCCGCGCGGATCCTGCTGGGCTTTGCCAATGGTGCCAAGGAGGTCCTGGACGTGGTGGCCGAATTCATGGGCCACCACATACTCCTGGGCCAGCGGCCC
The DNA here is from genome assembly GCF_025548615.1 of Arthrobacter sp. A2-55. Taxonomy (NCBI): domain Bacteria; kingdom Bacillati; phylum Actinomycetota; class Actinomycetes; order Micrococcales; family Micrococcaceae; genus Arthrobacter; species Arthrobacter sp. A2-55. The sequence continues at coordinate 26,837 of NZ_JAJLOZ010000061.1, forward strand.
GCCGGAGGAACCAAACTGTGTCTCCAGCTGGGAAAAGAACGCAGGGTCAAAGTAGGCCTTGTTGTCCCCGGGGCAGTAGAACGGCCCAACGTCGGTGCTGGCCGGGCCGCAGGCCGTACTCACGCTGGAGCTGAAGATGACCGTCTTGGGCACCGTGTACTTGACCTTGTACGGGGCCAGGTAGGCGGGCCAAAAGGTGTTGAGGGAATTGGCCGTGCCGAGGATCCGGCAGTCCAGCCGGGCATTCGCATCGGCGCCGCTGACACAGGAACTGATGGCCGATCCGGCCGTCTGTTCAACGGCAGGGGGCTGGCCGGTGTCGCCCACCATGCCTGCCAGCAGATCGGGATTGATGCCGAGCAGGGCTCCGATGAGCACCACCAGGCCGCCGCCCAGGCCCAGCCCCATCTTGCCGCCGCGGCCCATTCCCCCTCCGCCCCGGCGGTCCTCCACCTGCGACGGGTCCAATCGTGCGCCTTCGTTGAAAGTCATGGCTTTACAGTAGCCGCCCGGCCAAGGGGCTCCAAGGACATTCGTCCCTTACGATGAAAGCAATGCCATTCATCGACAGGGTCCACCAGTGGGCCGCCACACAACCGGGCCGTGCCGCCGTCGTCACCGGGACGGACACCCTCAGCTATGCCCAGCTCGGCGCCGCCGCTGCTGCTGCAGCACAGGGCCGGTGCTCCGCCACGGGCGGCCGACTCGCCGTGGTGGACCTGCCCACGGGAACGGCACTTGCCGGCCAGTTTTGCGCCGCAGTGGCTGCATCGGCTGTGGCCGCCGTCCTCGATTCCGGCTGGCCGGCCGAACTGCGCCAATCCATCACCCACCATGCCAGAAGCTGGGCCGGTTCGGCTGACATTCCGGCGTCCACTTTCCTGCTGGGCCTTTCCTCCGGGACCAGCGGCGTCCCCAAGGCATTCATGCGGTCGCGGGAGTCCTGGCGGGCGTCGTTTCTTGCCAGCACGCAGTACTTCGGCGTCGGCCAGGAAGACGTGACGCTGGCGCCCGGCCCCCTGGCCGCCAGCATGAACCTCTATGCCCTGGGCGAGTGCCTGTTTAGCGGGTCCACGTTTGTGGCACTGCCGGGCTTCACCCCGGACGCGGCACTCGCTTCCATCAGGGACCGCGCCGTGACCCGGCTGGTGCTGGTCCCCACCGTTTTGGGACTGATCGCCGCCCGCGGGCTGGCCACCGGGCAGGGCCCCTCGGGTGTGACTTCCATAGTGTGCGCCGGCTCCGCGCTGCCCCCCGGGCTGCTCGCCCTGGCCCGGCGCTGGGCCCCCCGAGCCCGCATTTACCAGTATTACGGTGCATCCGAACTGGGATTTGTGGCCGCCTCTGAAATTCTTGGCGGCAGGGGGACGGGCCCGGTCGGCACAGCATTTCCCGGCGTGGAACTGGCTGTTCTGGACGCCGCCGGCCGAAAGCTGCCCACAGGCGAAGTGGGAGACATCAGCGTACGCAGCCCCTATATTTGTGACGGCTACGCCTGGGGCGACGACGGACTGGCCCTCGCCACCGTCAACGGCTGGCACACCGTCAGGGACCAAGGCTGGCTCGACAGCGACGGGGCGCTCCACGTGGCGGGCCGGGCGTCGGAGATGATCGTCACCAGCGGTGCCAACGTCTATCCGCAGCAGGTGGAGCAGGCACTCACAGGGGACGGCATGGAGGGCGCAGTGGTGGTCACGGGCCTTGCCGACCCCGTTCGCGGCCAGCGTGTGGTGGCCGGCCTGCTGGGCTCGCCGGAGGAATTGGCTGCGCTCCTGGCCGCCTGCCGGAAGCGCTCCGCCGCCCTGCCGTCCCAGCAGCGTCCCAGCCGGTACTACGCCCTTGCGGCGAACCCAGCCACCGGCGCCGGAAAAGTCAGCCGGGCCCTGCTGGCCGAATGGATTGTGAAAGGTGACGCCCGTGCACATCGGATTCAGTGACGTGACGGACCCAGACAGGACCGCCGTCGTCCTTGCCGCCAAGCGCCTTCCCACGGCCAAGGCGGGCGGTGCGTACCGCCACATTCCGGCGCACGATCTTGCCGCGCCGGTGATGCGTGCGGCCGTCGCGGCAGCCGGCATCGACCCGGGTGCCCTCAACGACGTGATCCTCGGAAACGCAACGGGCGGCGGCGGCAATGTGGCCCGCCTCGCCGCCCTGACGGCCGGCTTCCCGGACGTGGTGCCGGGCCTGACCGTGGACAGGCAGTGCGCCTCGGGGCTGGAAGCCATTGTCCTGGCCTGCCGCCTGGTCCAGTCGGGGGCGGGCCAGGCATACCTGGCCGGCGGGGTGGAAAGCATCAGCACGGCCCCTGCCCGGGCAAACCGCCGTCCGGACGGGACCCTGGACTTCATTGCACGCGCCCAGTTCGCGCCCCTCGACACGACAAACGGCGGCGGGGGAGACCCCGATGCCGGAGTGGCAGCCGAGAACGTCGCCACCGCCTACGGGATCACGCGCGAACGGCAGGACGCCTACGCCCTGCAAAGCCACCAGCGCGCCGTCGCAGCCGCTGCGGCAGGGGAATTCGACGCCGAACTGCACCCCCTGGCCGGCCTGGCCGCCGACCAGGGCCCGAGGCCGAAACTGACGGAGAAGCTGCTGGCAAGATTTCCCGCCGCCTTCGTGGACGGCGGCACGGTGACGGCCGGCAATTCCTGCCCCTACAGCGACGGCGCGGCCGCCGTCGTCGTCACCAGCGTCACGCTGGCGCGGAGCCTCGCCGCCAGCCCCAGCCATGGCCTCACTTTCGTGGACGCCGCAACGGCAGGCAATGAGCCGGCTCTCATGGGCGTGGGCGCGGCCCACTCCACAAGCATCCTCATGCAGCGGACGGGGCTCGACGCCGGGGCCCTTGGCCGGGGCCTGATTGAGTTCAACGAGGCATTTGCATCGCAGGTGCTGGCCGTGGCCGACATTTTGGGCCTGGACCCGGACAGCCTGAACCGCGACGGCGGCGCACTGGCCCTCGGCCACCCCTATGGCGCATCCGGTGCCGTCCTGGTGGTGCGGCTGCTGGCCCAGGCTGCCGCCCGCGGCATTGAGGGACTCGACGCCGTCGCCATGATCAGCGCCGCAGGGGGAAT
>NZ_JAJLOZ010000062.1:0-27651 GCF_025548615.1 Arthrobacter sp. A2-55
TGCCCTTGTCCCGGGGCTTCAAGGCGCATAGGCTCGTGGCTTGTTCCTCATTCATTCCACCTTTAAAGGAGTTCCAATGAGCACTGCGGAGATCCCCGCCGGCGCACCCTGCTGGGTTGACTTGATGACCTCAGACCCCGCAAAGGCGAAGGAGTTCTACACGGCCCTCTTTGGCTGGACCTACGAAACCGGCGACGTCGAAAAGTACGGCGGATACACCATGGCGTTCAAGGACGGGAAGTCCGTGGCAGGCCTGATGCAAAGCAGCCAGGACGACGGCGGCTATCCGGACATGTGGTCCACCTACCTGCGCGTTGACGACATTGACGCCACCGTCGCCGCAGCCACCGCTGGCGGCGGGGTCACGTACATGCCGCCCATGGACGTGCCGGAGCAGGGCAAGATGGCCATGCTGGGCGATCCGTCCGGCGCATCAGTGGGCGTGTGGGAATTTGGCGGGCACACGGGCTTCCAGGCCCACGCCGTGAGCGGCGCAGCCAACTGGCACGAACTCTGGACCAAGGACTACCCCGCCGCGCTCAAGTTCTACCAGGATGTCTTCGGCTGGAAGACCTCCGTCATGAGCGACACCCCTGAATTCAAGTACTCAACCCTGGGCGAGGGCCCGGGCGCCTTGGCTGGCGTCATGGATGCCACCAATGACCTCCCCGAGCAGGTCCCCTCCAACTGGCAGGTTTACTTCCAGGTGGACGACGCCGACGCCGCCGTGGCGACGGCACTCTCGCTGGGCGCCACCGTGATCCAGGCGGCCGAGGACACGCCGTTTGGGCGTTTGGCCGGGCTGACCGACCCCACGGGGGCCATGTTCAAGATCATGCAGCCGCCGGCAAGCTAAGCCCCAGGCCTAGGCACCGGGCTGGACCAGCCCGGTGTCATAGGCGAGCACCACCATTTGCACCCGGTCGCGAAGCCTCAGCTTCGCCAGGATTTTGCTCACGTGCGTCTTGACCGTTTGCTGGGCAATGAACAGTTCCGCCGCAATTTCGTGGTTGGAGAGCCCGCGCCCCACCAACGTCATGACCTCCAGCTCCCGTTCGGTCAACCCTTCCAGCCGTTCACGGGACAGCTCCAGGCGGGGTGCTGCGTGGGCAAATTGCTCAATGAGCCGGCGCGTCACCGACGGGGCCAGCAGTGCATCCCCGGACGCGACAATCCGCACGGCCGCCACCAGTTCATCGGCGAGGGCGTCCTTGAGCAGGAAACCGCTGGCCCCCAGCTTGAGGGCGTCGTAGACGTAGTCGTCCACGTCAAAGGTGGTCAGCATGAGCACATGGATGCCCTGCCCCCCGCGGCCTGGAGGGTCCGCCAGGATCCGCCTGGCCGCCTCGAGCCCGTCCATGACGGGCATGCGCACATCCATCAGCACCACATCCGGCTGTTCCGCCGCGGCCATGGCGACTGCCTGGGCGCCGTCCTCGGCCTGGCCAACAATGTCAATGTCCGGCTGTGCGCCCAGCAACGCGGCGAAGCCCTGGCGCACCATGGCCTGGTCGTCAACGACCAATACTCGAATGTTCACGCCAGCCCCTTCCCGTTGCGGCCCTTGCCCACGCTGGTCAGGGGGAAGGTTGCCGCGACGGAAAACCCGCCGCCGGGAATCGGGGTGCAAAAGATGGATCCCCCCACAATGGTGGCCCGCTCCCGCATGCCGATCAGCCCCTGCCCCACATGCCCGCCGCGGTCCAGCTGTGCCATCACGGCACCGATGGCCGAGGGAGAGTTGACCACCGAGAACTCCAGGTGGTCGGCAGTGGTTTCAAAGGTGATGGTGACCACGGCGCCCGGCGCGTGCCGGACCACGTTGCTCAGCGCCTCCTGGACAATGCGGTAGGTGGTCAGTGCCACCACCTCGCCCACGCTGCCCAGGTCCACGCCGGACATGTCGGGGTCCTGGACGCTCACTCCCGCCTTGCGGGCGGAGGCCAGCAGCCCGGGCAGGTCCCCCAGCCCGGGCTGGGGTCCCAATTCGCGCCCGGAACCGGAGTTGCGCAGGGAGCCGAGCATGCTGCGCATTTCGGTCATGGCCCGGCGTGAGTTGTCCGCGATGTCGTCAAATTCCTGCTTGAGTTCCTCGGACAGGCCCGGGTGCCGGTAGGCCGCCGTCGTCGCCTGGACCACCACCACGGACATGCCGTGGGCCACCACGTCGTGCAGCTCGCGGGCGATGCGGGTGCGCTCCTCGGCCAGCCGGCGCCGCGACTGTTCCTCGGCGCTGACCGTGCGCTCGGCGGCAAGTTCGGCGCGCAGGTGCTGCCACTGCTGCGCCACGACGGACGCCACCAGCAGCCCGCCGGACACTGCCGCGAAGATCACCACGTTGATTTGGGCGCCCTCGGTCTGGCCGTGCGGCATGGACCAGTAGTTGGACATCACGCCCACGCCAACGCTCAGCAGCCAGGCGGTTGCCGCAATCATCCAGTGGCTGCGCAGCCCGGCCACGCAGATCACCAGGACCTGGGTGACCATCGCCACCACGGTGAACGGCATGGGCACCGAGCCCACGGGATTGGACACCATGGGCATGACAATCATGGGGACCAGCGACACCAGCACCCCGGCAATTGGCCGCGCCGCCGTGAGGCCCAGGGATGCCGCGTGCAGGATGGCCATGCCCAGGCCAAAGGGCAGCACCATCCGGTAGACGCTGGTGTTCAGGGGCGCCCCGACAGCCAACAGGGCAATGCAGACCGCCGCCGTTGCGAGCCACACCCAGCTGAGTTTTTTTAGCCGCCACAGGTTGACCGTGCTGAACGGGACCTGCACGCCAGCCGCGCCGGCCTCCGTGCCGCCGCGCCGCGCCGAGGGCTTATTCCTGGACACTGCCGGCCCGGTCCCGGCCGTTGGGCGAGGTTCCGCCGTGACTGGCGAACTGTTCGGCCGCAAGCTCCGCTGCCGGGCCGTCAAAGTCCGAACCTGCCAAACCGCCGGCCGGCATCCCGTGCCAGTCCGTCACCGTCCAGCCGCCCCGGGCCGGCCCGCCGCCGGGCACCCCTTCCAGCGTGACGATGCCGGTGTTGGAGAGCTCATGGTACTTTTCATCGAGCCAGTCGATGTTGGTGCTGCGGTGGCCGGCCCAGAACCTGATCATGGCACCGTGGCTGACCATGGCCACGGAACCCGCCCCGGCGGCCGCGGCCTCTTCCACCACCGCGTCAAACCGCTCAAGCACTTCCGCGCCTGTGTCCGCGCCGGGCATGCGGACGCCCAAATTGCCCGTCAGCCACGCCTTGACGGTTTCAAGGTAGGCCGTGAGCGATTCCTTGTCCCCCTTCATTTCCAGGGAGCCGGCACTGATTTCGCGCAGCCCGTCGCGGACCAGCGGCACCAGTTGCCGTTGGGCGGCCAGCGGCACTGCCGTCAGGGCTGTACGCGTCAGGTTGGAAACATACAGGGCATCCACCCGGGTTCCGTCCAGGGCTGCAGGCACCGCGGCAGCCTGGCGCAGCCCCAGGGGGGTCAGCCCGGGACCGGGGACGGCGGTGTCCAGCAGGCTTTTGATGTTGCTGGAGGTCTGGCCGTGTCGAATCAGGATCAATCGCATACCCCCATTCTGTCCCAGAACCTTGAAGGCCGCTGCGTGCGCTAACGTTTTGTGCAGTTACGGGAACGCGCAGTCACGGATGGTGCAGTCCCCAAAAACCCATCGCGAGGAGCCCAGACCATGCAGGCACCATCAGTACTTCCAGCCAGCTACGTGGCCGCTTTTAGCGAGGAGGAGGGCTACCTGAACTTCGCCAGCTACGGGCCGCCGTCCAATCACGTCCTGGAGACCGCAGCCGCCTTGATGGCCGACGCCGCCCAGGGCGCGGTGGGTGCCAGCGGGCGGTTGCATTCCGAGGATGTCCGGGCCAGGGTGGCCTTCTCCCGCCTGTCGGGCTTCCCCCTGGACAATGTTGCACTGGTCCCGGCTGCCTCCTACGGGCTGTTCCAGCTGGCGTTCGGCACGCAGGGCGCTGTGCTCGTCGGGGCAGCCGAGTTCCCGGCCAATGTGTACCCCTGGCTGCGGGCACAGCAGGCCGGGCAGCTCGATGTGAGGCTCATGGGTGCCGCTGACGTGCCAGTGACGCCGGAGCTCGTTGCCGAGCACTTGGCGCCTGATGTCACGGCCGTGGCCGTGAGTGCCGTGGACTTCCGCACGGGCCGGCGCGCCGACCTTCCGGCCCTTCGCGAAGTGATCGGGGAGGGCAGGCTGCTGCTCGTCGATGCCATCCAGGGATTTGGTGCCGTGGAGGCCGACTGGACCGTGGCAGACGCCATTGTCACCGGCAGCCAAAAGTGGGTGCGGGGCGGTTGGGGAGCCGGCGCCATGGCGCTGTCCGCCCGCGCATTGGAGCGGATCCGCCCGGCATTGGGCGGCTGGACCGGCGTCGAGGATCCCACCACGTACGACGCCGTCGAGCATTCACCGCGCACTGACGCCCTCAAGTACGGCGTCACCAACCTTTCCCCTTTTGCCACCGGAGCCTTCGCCGCGGCGCTGGAGCTGGTGGAGGAGGCGGGGATCGGGCGGATTGCGGCGCACATTGAGGCCTCCGCCGGTTTCCTTATTCAATGCCTGGACGACGCCGGCGTGGAAGTCTTCTCTCCGCGTCACGTTGGGCAGCGGGCCGGGATTGTGGTGGCCGGCTTTCCCGACGGCAACGCCGCAGAGGCACATGCGGCGCTTGCCCTGGCCGGCATCACCGCCACCCTGCATGGGAGGCACCGCATCCGCCTGTCGCCCCATGCCACGACGGGGCGCGAAACGCTCACCCACGCCGCGCTGGTCCTGGCCGGCTTCGCCTAAGGCCGCAGCCGGAGCCCTTCAGCCCAGCGGCCGGCCGGCCATCTTTTCCAGGCGTGCAATCCGGTCGGCCATGGGCGGGTGGGTGGAGAACAGCTTGCGGGCGCCGCCGTTGCGGAACGGGTTCGCGATCATGAGGTGGCTGGTGTTGACCAGGTTTTGTTCCTCCGGCAAGGGCGCCTGCTGGACGCCCACTTCCAGCTTGCGCAGGGCCGAGGCGAGCGCCAGGGGGTCGTCTGTCAGCTTGGCACCGTCTTCGTCGGCGTCGTATTCACGGGTGCGGCTGATGGCCAGCTGGATCATGGAGGCCGCCATGGGTGCCAGCAGGGCCATGGCGATCATGGCCAGCGGGTTGGCGTTCCTGCGGTCGCCGCCGCCAAAGAACAGCATCATCTGCGCCACGGACGTGATGACGCCGGCCACGGCAGCCGCCACCGAAGACGTGAGGATGTCCCGGTTGTAGACGTGCATCAGCTCGTGGCCCAGCACGCCCCGCAGTTCGCGTTCGTCCAGGAGGTTGAGAATGCCCTCAGTGCAGCAGACTGCGGCATGCTGGGGGTTGCGGCCGGTGGCGAAGGCGTTGGGCGCCTGCGTGGGTGAAATGTAGATGGCAGGCATGGGCTGGTTGGCCCGGCCGGAGAGTTCACGGACAATGCGGTAGATCCCCGGCGCCTGCGCTTCCGTCACGGGATAGGCCTGCATGGAGCGGATGGCGATCTTGTCGCTGTTCCAGTAGCCGTAGGCCGTGGTACCAACGCCAATCAGCGCAAAGATCCACAGCGGTGCGGCGCTGCGGGTGCTCCCGGCGATGATGGCGCCAATGCCCAGCAGAACGGCCCACAGCACCCCAAAAAGCGCTGCGGTCTTCACTCCGTTGAAGTGCCTGTGCACAATCCATCCCTTTCATTCAAAGCCGCTGTCCTTCGTTAAACGAGCCATCCAGGGTGGTTGTTCCCGGTTCAGGGCTCGGGGTGGCGGGCGTCATAGCGGATGAACCCGCGTTGCCACCATGCCAGCGTCCACACTGCCGCCACGCACAGCAGGCCGCCAATGACAGCTGCCCATCCTTCCCCGCGCCACTGCCCCATGGAACCGGAAAATACGTCCCCCAATCGCGGGCCGCCCGTCACGACCACCACGAAGATGCCCTGCAGCCGCCCCCGGAGATGGTCCGGGGTTGCTGACTGCAGGATGGTGGAGCGGAACACCGAACTGATGGAATCCGCCACGCCCGCCACCACCAGGGCGGCCACGGCGGCCACCAGCCAGGGCGAGGTTCCGGCGTCGTGTGCGTGGCGTCCGCCGGCCAGGACTGCGCCGCCCAGCGCAACAATGGCCGCACCCCAGAGCGTGATCGACCAGACCACGGCCAGGCCCTGGCGCCGCACCCCGCCCAGCGGTCCCGAAAACAGCGCCGCCAAAAACGAGCCCGCCGCGATGGAGGCCAGCAGGATCCCGGCCGTCTGCTCCCCGCCACCCAGCCACACGGCCCCGATGGCCGGCAGCAGCGCCCTCGGCAGGGCGAACACCATGGCGCACATGTCCACCAAAAACGTCATCCGGACGTTCTTGCGGCTGCCCAGAAACGCGAAGCCCTCCAGCACCGACTTGAGCCCAGCCCGCCCCACTTCGCCGCCGTCGTCCCTGGCCAGCGGCGGCAGCGGCGGGAGCTTGAACAGGGCCCACAGTGAGGCTGTGAAGGTCAGCACATCCACGGTGTAGGTCCAGCCGTAGCCCACATTGGCCACCAGGATGCCCGCCATCAGGGGGCCGATGGTGGTGCCCAGCCCCATGACAATCATGCTCAGCGCATTCGCGGCCGGCAGCAGGTCCAGCCGCACCAGGCGGGGAACGATGGCGCTGCGGGCCGAACCGTTGACACCGGCTGCCGCGGACTGCACCGCCACCAGGCCGTACAACAGCCACACGCTGCCCACCCCCAGCCAGGCCTGCAGGGCAATGCCGATGGTCACCAGCCAGAGCACTGTGGAGGACATCAGGGCCACCCGGCGCCGGTCATGGGCGTCGGCAATGGCGCCACCATAAAGGCCTGCAAACACCAGCGGAACCAGCGCCACCAAGCCAAGCATGCCCACGGCCAGCGTGGAGCCGGTGAGGTCATACACCTCCAGGCTCACGGCCACCACGGTCAGCTGGGTGCCGATCGAGGACAGCCCGTTGCCCATCCACAACCTGCGGAAGGCCGGACTCTCCCTTAGCGGGGTCACGTCGGCAAACAGTTTTGGCACCAGCCCAGCCTATCCGGGCGGCCCGTTCCCTCGGCTATGCTGGCAATGCACCAACGGACTCCGGGCGCGCTGGAAGGGGAACATCATGCCTCAGCTTCAAACGCAGCTGTATTCCTCCACATTCTGGAGCGCCAGGCGGCCCAAGTTCCCACTCACGGAGGGGCATCTGGTGCTCCGCCTCAACGATCCGGCCATCGCCTTCGGCCCCGATTCCGCCGCCGGCCTCCTGCACTCCTACGGCCGCTTGCGCAGGGCACTGACCGCGTTGCGCGGCGCCACCGCCGCGCAACTGTACATGTCCCTGAACTGGCAGCCAGTGGGCGACGCCGATGGCGAACCACTCGCAGAAACGTCCACGCCCACCCTCCACCTCTTTTTCCACTGGCCGGGAAGCACGACGGCGGCCACCGCCTTGCGCTTGCCGGCCCACCAGAGGACTGCGGCGGCGGGAACCGAGGCGCTCGATACGGAACTTCGCAGCTGGCTGGCCGGGACCGAACGGGCCGGCCAGGAATGGCCCGCGGAGGCCGACGCTTCTCCCCCTGATCCACTGCCCAGCCCCCTGCCGGGCCCCCTGCCCGGCCGCCGGCCCGGGGACCCGGCGCCGGGCCAGGACCGGTCGTGGGAACCCCCGGGCTGGGAGGACCGCCCCTTTCACATTGAGCCGGTGCGGCCCATTTCCGGCGAACCTTTCCGAGTCGGGCACTGGACGGCCATTCCACGGTTCCCGGCCCCAACCCTTGACCGGCTGGCCCCGGCGTCCGTGGTGGAGCTGGCCGGCACGCTCCAACGCTTCGGCTCCCATGCACGCCCGGCCGCCCACGGATGCACCGTGTGGGCCACGGATATTTGGGACGCCCCGGATCCCGCCACGCTGCACCTCTTCACCCGCCGGCGTGGCGAAGCTGACGGCTTGCCACGCGATTTCGTTGCAGCCGGCCTGGACCTGCCGCGCGGGGCGGCCCTGGATGGGAAACCAGGCGGCCCATCGCCTACTGTGGACACATGACTTCCACTTCTTCGCTCAGTGACGAACAGGCCGCCAAGGTCATTGCCCTCGCCATGGACCTGGCCCGCGAAGGCAAGACCGCCGAGCTCGCGGAGTTCCTGGACCACGGCCTGGACGCAGACGTCCAGGATGCAGGCGGGAACACCCTGCTCATGCTGGCGGCCTACAGCGGCCGTCCCGAGACGGTGAAGATGCTGCTGGACCGCGGCGCTGACGCCAACATCCGCAATGGCCGCGACCAGTCCCCCGTTGCCGGCGCCCTGTTCAAGGGCGAGGAAGCCGTGGTGGCCCTGCTGGTGGCAGCCGGCGCCGACCTCGACTCCGGTACCCCAACAGCCCGTGCCGCCGCCGCAATGTTCGGCCGCGAACACCTCCTCCCCTAACCTCCCCAAGCGACCCTCCCTCACCTTTCGCGCTTTTTACCCCGGCCCTCCCTCACTTTTCGAGGCGTTTTGGCCGACGCTCCCTCATCGGGCGGGTCAGCGTGTCCAGACATCGGAAAGGATCCCACTTGGTGAGGGAGCGATCGCGAGAATGCCCCATTTGGTGAGGGAGCGTCGAGGCGTTGCGAAACGACGGCGGCACCCGCCTTCCGCTTGATGCGAAAGTCGGGTGCCGCCGTCGTACTTGGCGCAGGGGCTACTTGGACGCCTGCAGGGCCTCGATGGCCTTGCGCACTCCTTCACCGTAGGCGGGGTCTGCCTGGGTGCAGTTGTAGATGTGGCGCTCAATGGTTGCCTGGGAGGCGCCGTCGATGGCACGGGCAGTGTTCTCGAACAGGACCTGGCGCTGCTCTTCGCTCATCTTCTCGCGGAACAGGATTCCGGGCTGCTCGAAGTAGTTGGCGTCGTCCTCGCGGTAGTTAAAGCGGTCCGCGATGGCGCCGACTGCGAGCGCGGGGTCTGCGTAGGCTGACTGCTGGCTCCAGCGGCTGTAGGAGTTCGGCTCGATGCTGGGCGTGCGGCCCTGGTTGCCGTCAACGCGCATGGCACCGTCACGGTGGTAGGAGTTGACGGGCGCCTTCGGGGCGTTCACCGGGATCTGGTGGTGGTTCACGCCGAGGCGGTAGCGCTGCGCGTCCCCGTAGGAGAAGAGCCGGCCCTGGAGCATCCGGTCCGGGGAGAAGCTGATGCCCGGGACCACGTTGGCCGGGGAGAACGCTGCCTGCTCGACGTCGGCAAAGTAGTTCTCTGCGTTGCGGTTCAGTTCCCACTCGCCCACCTCGATGAGGGGGTAGTCCTTCTTGGACCAGACCTTGGTCAAGTCAAAGGGGTGGTACTTGTAGGTCTCGGCGTCGGCCTCCGGCATGACCTGGACCATCAGCTTCCACTTCGGGAAGTCGCCGTTCTCGATCGAGTCGAAAAGGTCGCGCTGGTGGGACTCGCGATCCGAGCCGACCAGGGCGCCGGCTTCCTCATCCGTGAGGTTCTTGATGCCCTGCTGCGTAACGTGGTGGAACTTGACCCAGAAGCGCTCGCCTTCAGCATTGATCAGCGAGTAGGTGTGCGAGCCGAAGCCGTGCATGTGGCGGTAGGACGCCGGGATGCCGCGGTCCGACATGACAATGGTGACCTGGTGCAGGGACTCGGGCAGGTTGGTCCAGAAGTCCCAGTTGTTCTCGGCACTGCGCAGGTTGGTGCGCGGGTCACGCTTCACTGCGTGGTTGAGGTCGGGGAACTTCAGGGGGTCGCGGAAGAAGAAGACGGGGGTGTTGTTGCCCACCAGGTCCCAGTTGCCTTCCTCGGTGTAAAACTTCACGGCAAAGCCGCGGATGTCGCGTTCGGCGTCGGCAGCGCCGCGTTCGCCGGCCACGGTGGAGAAGCGGGCAAACATCTCCGTCTTCTTGCCCACCTCGGAGAACACCTTCGCGCTGGTGTACTGGGAGATGTCATTGGTGATGGTCAGTGTGCCGAAGGCGCCGGAGCCCTTGGCGTGCATGCGGCGCTCCGGGATGACTTCGCGGTCAAAGTGCGCCATCTTTTCCAGGAACCAGACATCCTGGAGCAGCATGGGCCCGCGGGGTCCGGCCGTGAGGCTGTCCTGGTTGTTGGCAACCGGTGCTCCGGCCACAGTGGTCAGCGGCAAGGTGTTGTCGTTAGCCATCTTTATGTTCGCTCCTTGTGGATTGGATTGATAGTCAAGTCTCTACGGGCAGCTTTACGGGCTGGGCAGGGCGTTCTTGGCCGCGCAGTCCGGGCAGGTGCCCCAGTAGATGACCTCGGCCTCATCGATCATGAAGCCGTGGTCGTCGGAGGCATGCAGGCACGGGGCCTCCCCCACTGCACAGTCGACGTCGGCGATCTCGCCACAGCTGCGGCACACCACGTGGTGGTGGTTGTCCCCAACGCGGGCCTCGAAGCGCGCCGGCGAGCCCGAAGGCTCAATCCGGTGCACCAGCCGCGCCGCCGTGAGTGCCGCCAAAACGTCATACACGGCCTGCTTGGAAACAGTGCCAAGCCCTTCCCGGACCACACCGATGATGGTGTCGGCATCCGCATGCGGATGGGCGCGGACGGCCTCCAGCACGGCAAGGCGCGGACGTGTCACGCGCAGCCGGGCTGCCCGCAACATGTCTCCTGGATCCCCTGCATCGACCATGTCTTCATCCTTTCATGCTTTTTGGACTGAGTCCAATAAAGCTTTCTTGAGCAATCAACCCTCCACAGGCACGGCCGCCATTGCGGCTGTCCACACCTTCCATGGTCCCCCTGTTGCACACACTTGGATGTCCGTAGGCTCATTTCATGGAAACTTTTACGGGCATCCCCACCGCCGCGAGCGGGTTTTACGCCGAACTCGAGGACAACAACAACCGCGACTGGTGGCTGGCACACAAGGACACCTACGACGACGCCGTGAGGCGCCCGCTCGAAGCGCTCCTGGACGGTCTGGCCCCGGTCTTTGGCCCGGCGAAGTTGTTCCGCCCATACCGGGACGTGCGCTTTTCGCCGGACAAGTCCCCCTACAAGACGGCGCAGGGCGCGTTCGTTTCCAACCATGAGGGCGTGGGCTTCTACCTCCAAGTCAGTGCCGACGGCCTCCTGGTGGGCGGCGGCTTCCATTCCAGCTCACCGGCGCAGCTGGCCCGCTTCCGCACGGCCGTGGACGCCCACGCCAGCGGCGGTGCACTGGCCCGCATTGTTGAAACTCTTTCGGGGTCCGGTTTTTCTGTTGACGGTCAGGAGCTCAAGACTGTTCCCCGCGGATTCCCCAAGGACCACCCGCGCGGGGAGCTGCTCAAACACAAGACGCTCAGCGCTTCGATGCACCTGGGACAGCCGGAGTGGATGGACACTGCCCATGCCAAGGATGAAGTTGCCAGGCACTGGGAACAACTGCGCCCCCTTGTCGATTGGACCATCCGGTACGCGGCTCCATAGCCCAGGCCAGCGGGGGCCGATGGCGGATTTACGGTGGCGGCGGTGCCTTGGGAGCTGCATGGCAAGACCGCGCATTCCGGCCTTGATTTTGAGGGCTGAAGGTTGGGAGCTACCCCCGCAATAGCCGTCGAAGGGCTTGACGGTGTTTTTCGAATGCCCGGCGCCCCTCGGCGGTCAATGCCACCCAGGTGCGCACGCGGCCTCGTTCGGTGGGTTTTCGAATACGCACGTAGCCAGCGCCCGAGAGTGCTGACAGGTGTTTACTCAGGGATGAATCGCTGATGCCTGCAGCATCCCGCAAGGTGCCGAATTCAGCCTCGTCGACGGTGGCCAAGAACGAGCAAATAAACAACCGTCTCGGCGGGTGGATCGTGTCGTTGAAGCCATCCATTGCTGTGGTCATGAGAGAGCCGGACGCAGTTGTCGCCGAAGCGCGTGGTCAAAGAGGAATCCGTAAAGGAGTGTTTCAAGCCAGACTAGAACAGCCATGATCCACGTTGGCCAGGCCTTTCCAATATGGTCGCTGACCAAACAGCCAGCACTGATTGTGCCAAGCGATACCAACAGAAACCCAATCGACCACCACGAAGCAGCCCCGCTTCGCAAACCCCCAACCCACACGCCAGTCGCACGCCGGAAGCCTCTCTGCAACAGCTTCGAGGCGGCCAGGAACGCAATCAGGGCAATGGTTCGGATGATCGAACCGCTCAACGCGGAAGCAAGGCCCAATAGCGCATAACCAACGCCCAGGATCGGGTAGTACCACCACGGAGCACGGGTGTGCACGGTGGCCCGTTCATGCCCCTGGCGAATTGCGGATAGTGAGTCCATTGCGTTCGCCGAGTCATTTTCCATAGTGGAAAGTCAACGCTGGGGTCCATGCAAAGTCAACCCCCAAAGTCGCGACCGACGGTCAGGTCCCGTTGCCGCGGAATCAACACCGCCGGCGACCCTGCCATCCTGTGCATCCCAACCCTCCTGGTTCCCTGAACGCCGGCCGCGGAGACTCGATTCAGCCGAGCCGTTTGAGGTAATAGTGCATCGGGGCGTGGCGGATCCGGGCGGGCGTGATCCGGACCAGGATGGCCGCGAACTTGAAGAACACCCCCAGCAAAACTTCATTGCGCCGGGACCACCGGAATCCGTAGAGCTCCCGGACGGAGGGCGGGAGCAGGCCCACCGTCAGGAACCGCGCCAGCGGCATGAGCGCCTTGACCCACAAGGGTGCGTTTGTTGCGGCCAGGAGTTCTTCAGCCACTGCCTGAACGGTGCCGTCGACGCTCAATTCGGCAAGGCGCGCATTCCAGTAGGCGGCAAAATCGGAGCGGGTTGCGGGCCACAGTGCCGCAGGCATGCCCAGGGCCGTTCCCAGCACCCCGTACTGGCGGTACAGGGACTCGGCCGCGCCAGGCGGCAGCGGCCCGAACACGGCGTCGTGCACCTGCATGCCGGAGTCGTACAGCGTGGCGGCCACCCAGAGCTGGAGCTGGGGGTCTGCGGCGTCAAAGGCAGGCTGGGCCCCTGACCCGTCCCCCTTGACGGGCAGGTGGGCCCGCTGGACCCTCGCCTTGACCGTCCTTTGTTGGGCCGGACTGCCATTGGTCAGGGCATAAACATAACTGAGGGTCCCGTACAGGCGACGGAGGGGGTCTGCAGCAAAGTTCGAGTGCAATGCCACTCCGCGGCCCACTGCCGGGTTGGCGAGCTGGAGCAGGATGGCCCGCCCGGCGCCGGCGAGCAGCACGGATTCAGGGGCCACCCCCGAAATGTCAGCTGCCCGCCGGCTCATGCCAGTTCCTTAACCGCGCAGGGCTGCCGGCACGGCAGGGGCAAGGCCCTCGGCTTCTTCACGGCGCAGGCGCGAGTTCCAGTGCCCGTAGGAAAAGTAGATGACCAGGCCCACGGCAACCCACACGGCGAAGAACACCCACGTCACAGTCGCGAGGTTGAACATCAGGTAGATGCACAGGACCGCTGACAAGACCGGAATGACCGGCCCAAGGGGCACCCGGAAGGACGGCTTGAGGTCCGGCCGCTTGTGCCGAAGCACCAGGATGCCGATGCTCACCATGACAAAGGCGCTCAGCGTGCCGATGTTGATCATTTCGCTGAGCAACTCGACAGGGGTGAACCCGGCAAGGATGGCGACAACGCCGCCACAGATGATCTGCGTCCTGGCCGGCGTGCCATGTTTGTCGGAGGTCCGGCTCAGGGCGCGCGGCAGCATGCCGTCGCGGCTCATGGCCATGCTCACCCGGGCCAGGCCCATGAGCAGCACCATGATCACCGTGGTCAGGCCAATGAGGGAGCCGAGCGAAATGATGACCACCGCCCAGTCTGCATGGACCAGCTGGAAGGCACTGGCCAGGGACGGTTCAGCCTGCTTGGCCAGGTCCTTGTAGGACACCATGCCCGTCACCACTAAGGTGACCAAGATGTAAAGGATGGTGACGACGCCCAGGCCGGCGAAGATGCCCCGTGGCAGCGTCTTGGCCGGGTTCTTGACTTCCTCAGCGCTGGTGGCCACCACGTCAAAGCCGATGAACGCGAAGAACACCAGGGCCGCCCCGGAAATGATTCCCGTGAAGCCGTACATGGCCGGGTTCGCACCGGTCAAAAAGGACAGGAACGGCTGCGTGGCCCAGGACGTGTCCGTGGACGGTGCAGGTTCCGAGCCGGGGACGAAGGGGGCGAAGTTGGCTGCCTTGACGTAGAAGAATCCCACCACAATGACAAAGAGCACAATGGCGATCTTGATCATGGTGAACACGTTGTTGATCCGGGCGGACAGCTTGGTGCCCAGAACCAGCACCACCGTAAACGCCGCCACGACCACCAGAGGACCCCAATAAACCGTCAGCCCCAGCACGGAGAAGTTGGAGGGGATGTCAACGTTCACAACTTCCAGGAAGTTGCTCAGGTACACGCCCCAGTACTTCGCAATGACGGAGGCCGCCATGAGGAGTTCCAGGATCAGGTTCCAGCCGATGATCCAGGCCATGAGCTCGCCCATGGTGGCATAGGTGAACACATAGGCGCTGCCCGTGACGGGGATGGCGGTGGCAAATTCGGCGTAGCACATGACCGCCAGCGCGCAGGTGACAGCGGCCAGCACAAACGAAATTGTCACAGCCGGGCCGGCGTAGTTTGCCGCGGCCTTGGCACCAACGGAGAAGATGCCCGCGCCCACGGCCACCGCGATGCCCATGATCATCAGGTCCCACGTGCTCAGCGACCGTTTAAGGGTCCGGCCCGGTTCATCGGCGTCAGCCAGGGAATGTTCAATGGATTTGGTGCGGAACAGGTTCATGGAAATCGCTCAATCTTAGGGATTTTTCAACCTCTCGACTTTAGCGAAGCAATAGCAGAACAATCACATCCACGGGAGGGCATCTCACATTGCGAGACAAGCTGTTCATGAAATCTGCCGCGCAGCCGCCTTATTTCGTGGAAATGTCCACCATTTCCTCACGCGAGACCACCTTGACCCGCTCGCGGGACACCTCAATGCCCGGTTCGGGAACGTAGCTGGCACCGAGGGACTGCTCGTGGGCATCCAGCTTGTTCCAGCCCTCCCAGGTGGTGTAATTGACGCCCCGAGATTCCAGCAGCTCAACAATTTCATGTTCCCCGGGATGCTCGGCAACGGGCAGGTTGAGCCGGTCCTCCAGCAGGCAGCCGATGGTCTCGAGCGCATCACCCTTGGTGCTGCCAATCAGCCCCACGGGACCGCGCTTGATCCAGCCCGTCGCGTACAGACCCGGCACCTGGGCCCCGTCGGCACCGAGCACGCGGCCGGCGTCGTTCGGGATGACGCCCCGTCTGGCATCAAAGGACACCTCGGGGAGCGCTGACCCGAAGTACCCAACGGTCCGGTAGACGGCCTGGACGGGGTAGTCGATGAACTCCCCCGTGCCGCGGGCGTTGCCGGTGCCGTCCAGCTCGTTGCGCTCAAACCTGATGCCCGACACCTTTCCGTCGGTGCCCATGACCTCCACGGGCGTGTGCAGGAAGTGCAGGTGCAAGCGGCGCGACGCCGGTACCCGGGTTTCGTCGTGCTCTTCCGCCAGCCAGTTGGCCAGGGTGTTGACCATGATCTTGACCTGGTTGTTCGTCTTCATGGCAGCATCGGACGCCTCATCAAAGTCAAAGTCCTCGTCATAGAGCACGATGTCGACGTCGCGGGAGTGGGAGAGCTCGCGCAGCTCCAGCGGCGTGAACTTGACCTGGGCAGGGCCGCGTCGGCCGAAGATGTGCACGTCCGTCACGGGGGAGGATTTCAGGCACTGGTAGACGTTGTCGGGAATCTCGGTGACGAGGAGGTCCTGGGCATGCTTGGAAAGGATTCGGGCCACGTCCAGGGCAACATTGCCGTTGCCAATGACGGCAATTTCCTTCGCGTGCAGGGGCCATTCGCGGGGAACGTCAGGGTTGCCGTCGTACCAGGAGACAAAGTCCGCGCCGCCGTAGGAGCCGTCCAGTTCGATCCCCGGAATGTCCAGGTCCGCGTCCTTGAGGGCGCCCGTGGCAAAAATGACGGCGTCGTAGAAGGAGCGAATGTCCGCCAGGGTGAGGTCGCGCCCATAGGTGACATTGCCGAAGAAGCGGATGTCGCCGCGGTCCATGACCTTGTGGAGGGCGTTCATGATGCCCTTGATGCGCGGGTGGTCCGGGGCCACGCCGTAACGGATGAGCCCGTAGGGTGCCGGGTGGGATTCAAAGATGTCAATGCTGACCTCGACGTCGCCGCCGGAGACCTCCTGCGACTTTGTCAGGATGTCCGCAGCGTACACACCAGCCGGGCCGGAACCTATGATGGCGACGCGAAACGGTCGCGCGGCACTCGAGTTGGGCAAGAAGAAGTCCTTCCGAACTATGGACCGCGGCCCCACGGATAATTGGGTCGCGGCGGAAGCGCTGACTGGGCGCTACTTTCACAGTCTAAAGGCCCGGGCACGGCAGCCGTAAGGGGCCCGGGCCGAACGTGAGCAACGGCTCAGGCACCCCGAAACGTCCACTGTTTGCCCGGTGGACATGGAATATTGCCCCCTGGCGTGTTGTTATTGGCCTTGTGCCTCTAAGCCAAGCCCCCGAACCCACCGCGCCCGCCCGTCCGCAGAACCGTGCTTCCGGCACTCCAAAAAAGGGACGGGGAAGGTCTGAGACGGCCACCGGCATGCTCTACGGTTTTGGCGCGTACGGCCTGTGGGGCATGCTCCCCATTTACTTCATTTGGCTGATGCCGGCGAACAGCCTGGAGATCGTGGCCAACCGCGTCGTGTGGTCCGTGATTTTCTGCGCCCTGGTCATCACCGTGACGCGCGGCTGGGGCAAGATCGGCGCAGCCGTGCGGAATCCCCGCATCTTTGTCCCCCTGGCCATTGCCGGCTTCCTCATTGTGATCAACTGGCTCACCTACGTGTTTGCCGTGACAAACGGCAACGCCATCGAGGCCTCCCTGGGCTACTTCATCAACCCCCTGGTCTCCGTCCTGCTGGGCGTGGTGGTGCTCAAGGAAAAGCTGCGCCCCCTCCAGTGGATAGCCGTTGGGGTCGGATTCGCCGCCGTCGCCGTACTGACGGTCAGCTACGGCAAGCTGCCGTGGATTGCCCTGGTCCTCGCCTTCAGCTTCGGCGTTTACGGCTTTGTGAAGAACCGGGTGGGCGGCAAAGTGGACGCCCTCACCAGCCTGAGCGTGGAGACAGCCGTCCTGGCGCCCTTTGCCGTTGTTACCATGGCTGTGCTGGCCGGGGCGGGCCAGGCCACGCTGACCGGCCTGGGGGCCGGCCACTTCTGGCTCATGGCCTCCACCGGCGTTGTCACTGCGGTGCCGCTGCTGTTTTTTGGCGCGTCCGCCCGGCGCCTGCCCATGACCACCATTGGACTGCTGCAGTATGTGGCCCCCCTGCTGCAATTTGTCGTTGCCATCATTTTCCTCGGCGAACACATGGGGCTCGACCGCTGGATTGGTTTTGGCATAGTGTGGCTCGCATTGGTGATCCTCACTGCGGATTCGCTGGGCCACTACCGGCACACCTCGCGCCTTCGCAAGGCCGCCACCGCCTGACATCCGCGTTCCCACGACGAAAGGCCCGCACATGGAGATCGAAGAGCTGGACCTGCTGGTGGTTGGCGGGGGCAAGGCCGGCAAGTCGCTCGCCATGGACCTGGCAGCCGCCGGCCAGCGCGTGGCCATGGTGGAGCGCGGCATGATCGGCGGCACGTGCATCAACGTGGCCTGCATCCCCACCAAGACGCTGGTCAACAGTGCCCGGCTGCTGTCCGTTGCCCGGCGCGCCGCGGAATTTGGCATTGCCCTTCCCGGCTCCCCTGCCGTCGACATCGACTTGCTCCGCGCCCGCAAGGAGGACGTGGTGGGCACCATGGTGGCAGGGCAGCGAAAGGCCTTCCTGGGCTCCGGCATGGACCTGGTCATCGGCCAGGCGCGCTTCACTGCGCCCCGCACCGTTGAGGTGACGGACGACGCCGGCACCCGCCGCCTGCTCCGGGGAACCAAGGTGGTGGTCAACACCGGCATGGTCCCCTTTGTGCCCGACATCCCGGGACTCCGCGCGGCGGAACCCCTGACCAGCACGTCCATCCTGGCCCTGGAATCGCTGCCGCGCAGCATCATCATTCTGGGCGGCGGCTACATCGGCTGCGAGTTCGCCTCCATGCTTTCCATCATGGGCGTTGCCGTCACCGTGGTGCAGCGCAGGGACACATTGCTGCCCCGGGAGGATGCGGACGTCAGCGCCGCCGTCGCGAAAGCCCTGGAGGCCGACGGCGTGACCTTGCGGATGGGCGTGACGGCCACTTCGGCCTCCCGCCGGAACGTCGCCGACGGCAGTGACGGCACAAGCCGCGCCGTGGCCCTGGCCCTCTCCGACGGAACCACTGTGGAGGCTGAGGAGATTCTCGTGGCAGTGGGGCGCACACCGGTGACGGGCGCGCTGGGACTTGACGCGGCCGGCGTCGAGCTTAATGATTCCGGGCTGGTGCGGGTGGATGAATTCCTGCGCACCACGGCGGTAGGCGTCTGGGCGGCAGGGGATGTGGCCGGGACGCCGCAGTTCACCCACGCCTCCTGGAACGACTACCGGATTTTGAAGTCCAACTTGGCTGCCTCCCCGGCCGGGACGCTGCTGAGCACCCGGGACCGGCTGATCCCGTACTGCGTTTTCACCACGCCCGAACTGGGCCGCGTGGGCCTGAACGAAGACGAGGCCCGGTCCGCAGGCCATGACGTGCGCATCGCGAAAATGCCTGTCGCGGCCATTCCCCGCGCCCGCACGGTGGGACAGCTGGAGGGCATGTGGAAGGCCGTGGTGGAGCGGGAAACGGACCAGATCCTGGGCGTTTCCCTGCTCGGCCACGAGTCAAGTGAGGTGATCGCAGTGGTCCAGCTGGCCATGCTCGGCAGGCTGCCCTACCAGCAGCTCCGCGACGCTGTCATTGCCCACCCCACCATGGCCGAAGGCCTGCAGCTCCTCTTCAGCGACGCGTTCCTGGAGCCGTAGCGCAGCGCCGGGCCGCTCAGATCCCCTGCTCCCCGAAGTCCCGGGGTACCACCACCATCGGCACGGGAAGCGAGCGCAGGATCTTGTTCGCCGTGGAGCCGAGGAAGATCTTGTGGTTTTCGGCCAGGCGGCTGGAACCGACCACCACCAGCTCGCCGGACTTCCAGCCAATCCCGTCCACGGCTTCCTCAATGTTTCGGCCGTGTGCCAAGGTGACTGTGACCGAGTCCTGCGGCAGTTTCGCGGCGGCCTCGGCCAGCACGGTGTTCACGTGCTGGCGCGCGGGGCTCAGGGCGTGGTCCAGGTCAAAATTCTCCTGTTCAAGCTGGTCGATCTCCACAAGCGATACCAGCCGCAGCGGGACATTGCGGCGCCCGGCCGCGGTGGTTCCGACGTCGAGCACGGCCTGCCACCCCTCGCGCACCCCGGTCATGACGGTGAGGCGGGTGAGGGGGTCACGGCGGTTGTAGCCACGGGGCGCGAGGGCCACGGGCACGGGTGAGGCGTGCAGCAGGCCGTTGGCCACGGAACCCACCGTGAACCGCTTGAATAAGCCGTTGCTGGCCGCGCCCACCACGATCAGGGCGGCGTCGTCCTCCCTGGCAGCGTCGATGAGGCCGTGGACGTAGGACTCCGCTGTGCGGCTGGAAAAGGTGGCAGAAACGTCATCCGGCACCAGGGCGCGCGCTGTCTTTTCCAGCCCCTCGCCATCCGGCCTGCCACCGTGGACCACGTGGACCAGGTGCAGTTCGGCGCCCTGCGTCTTTGCGATGACCCCTGCCAGTGCGATGGCATCGGCGCCACGTTCGTCCGGACGGTATCCAACTACATATTTCATGCGCTCAACCCTTCGGTGGGCCCCGCACTACGCTGTGCTTCCGGGGCGTTCGTAGCACTGACTGTACAGCGGCCAGGCCCAAGCGAAAAGGATGCCCGACGGCGTTCCCCCGGGCACAATTCGTCATTGTGTCCCCGGCATGCCGGGTCTAGGGTCAAACCACCAACTCATTCTGGATAAAAAGCAGGTCCGCCATGAAATTCAGGCAATTACTGAGCGCTGGGGCAGTGGTGCTCGCCATGCTGGCCTCCTCATTGGGCGGGGTGGAGGCAGCATCAGCAGCAACCCCGGACAATGGTGCCATTGCAGCGAAATACAGTGCAGCCGGGGGCGCGTCCGGCCCATTGGGGCCGGCCCTCAATGCGCTGCGCTGCGGGCTGGTGAAAGGCGGCTGCTACCAGGCGTTCCGCGGCGGCAGCATTTACTGGTCCTCCGGGAGCGGTGCCCACATCACCCGTGGCGCCATTGCGGGGCGTTGGGCCGCCTACAACCGGGAGTGGGGATCCCTGGGCTATCCGATAACGGACGAAAACTGCGCCCTCATCTCCCACGGCTGTGTGCAAAGTTACCAGGGCGGCTACATTTACTGGCAGTCCAGCGTGGGCGCGCACGCTGTCCACGGCGCCATCGGCAGCAAATGGGTCCAGATGGGGTATGAGCTCAGCCCCCTGGGCTACCCGACCAGCGACGAGGCCTGCGCGGGTGTCCCCCGCAGCTGTGTACAGCAATTCCTCGGCGGCAACATCCGCTGGACTTCCGGGGTTGGCGTCAGCGTGACGCCCAGCCAAAATAGCGTGGGCGTGGTGGTCAACAAACGGCGCCCCAACTCGCCCATCAATAACACGCCGGCAGACCTCGTGTACGTGGGTTCGCAGCTGCTGCGCCGTGAGGCCGCGAACCAGATGGCCCTGCTGATCCGTGGTGCAGCTGCCGCGGGCGTGCCGGTCACAACCGTCAGCGGTTTCCGCTCCTACGCCTCACAGGCCAGCCTCTACAACTACTATGTCTCGATCTACGGGAGGGCCGTGGCAGACACCATTTCAGCCCGTCCCGGTTACAGCGAACACCAGACGGGCCTTGCCCTGGACATCGGGAACCCGAATGGCGCCTGTGCCCTCCAGGCCTGCTTTGCCGGCACGCCGGCCGGGCAGTTTGCCGCGGCCAACGCCTGGCGGTACGGCTTCATCGTCCGCTACCCCAACGGCTACAACTCCATTACCGGGTACACCTACGAGCCCTGGCACCTGCGCTACATCGGCCTCCGCGCGGCGAGGGACATGCACTATCGCGGCTACCGAACCCTGGAGCAGTACTTTGGCCTGCCCGCCGCTGCGGGTTATTGACCCGGCACGTTATTGACCCGGCGCGGGCGGCCTTAAATGCAGACGGGGCGGCCAAAGGGAGACTCCGGATTCGCCATCGAACCATTGCCCTGCCCCAGCCGGGGAGCCACGAACAAGCCGGCAGCCTAGAGGAGCCCAACCAATTGCACCCAAACGCTGATGGGCTGCACGGCCTGGGTCCACGGCAGGTCCGGACGCATGGCACCCCGCTGAGAGGCCACGGAACCATAGGCCCCAAGCACGACCTCGGGAAACAGGTCGTTGGCAAAACCGGCGAATGTGCCGGCGGCGATCGCCCCTACTCTACCGGCGAGGCCCAACGGTCATCCGAACTCGTCGGCGTCCTCCGCCGGCGCGGGGCCGTGGTCCACGGACGGCGTGGTCAGGCGGAGAAACAAGGCCAGCAGCAAGGCCGCCAGCCCGACCAACAGGAAGTAAGGTCCCACCTGGACCAGCGTGATGGGCCAGGGTGTCAACTGCATGCTGGAAGAGCCGCTGGTGAAGGTGCGATCCACGAGCGCCCCGGTGAAGATCTGTGGAGCGTAATAGGTCACCGCTGCCGCTGCCAGGAAGGCAGCGCCCGTGCCCGCCGCCCGCCCCGCGGACGGCACGTTCCTCGCGCTGCCGTTGGGGCGGAAAATGGCCAGGAATGCCACGGTGAACAAACCAAAAAGTTCCAGGGGCACGGTGGCAAGGTAGGTCAGCTGAATCCAGGGATAGCTGGCGGGTGTGCCGTCGGGACCGCCGAAAATTTGCAACAGCAGTTCGGGACGCATGGTGACGGCGAAGAGGGACAGCCCCGCGGCCACCAGCGCCGCCACCGCCACCAGGGCGGCCCCGCTTCGAAGCCACGGAGACGCCCGCGGATGGCGCGGCGCCCCCGCAAGCAGCATGAGCACCAGCATGCCCAGCCCGGCGATGACAAGAAACGGGCCAAGGGCCAGCACCTTGTCGGTCAGGGGAAAGAACAGCGTCACCAAAATGTAGTTGGAGGCAGCTATGTCCAGTGCCGGCGCGGGCCTGGGGAGCAGGCACAGCAGGCCGAGCAAGGTGACAGCGATGCCGGCCCCCAGGCCAAAAAGCCATGCCTTCACAGTCCACGGCACCAGCTGGGAAGCAGCCGGCACAGTCCCGCTTGCCTCCGCCGGTCCACCCTCGTCCCAGGATTCCGGTGCCTCCGGCTCCAGTTCACGCCCGACGGCGGCCGGTTCGGACACCGATTCGCCCACCTCTGCCGGGGGTGCTGCAGGGGGCTCTGCCGGACGTGCCGCAGGTGGCGGTTGCAGCACCCGGGGCAGTGAGTCCCCGCCACGTTGGTATTCCGCTGGATACCGCGGATCTATGTCGTTCGCTTCCATACCTGCCCCCATCGCTGCGTCCAGGAAAACTGGCCCCAGCATAGCCCGGCATTCAGCCGGGCCAAAAAAACGCAAGCGGCACCCTGGTCTGGCCAAAAGCCGGACCGGGGTGCCGCCGTCGTGCTTGGCCTTGCAGCCAAGGCATTGACGCTAGGCTGCCTTGCGGACGGCAGTGCAGAGCACGTCGAGGCCGTCGTTGAGGAGCTCGTCGGTGATGACCAGCGGCGGGAGGAGGCGGATGACGTTGCCGTAGGTGCCGCAGGTGAGGATGATGACGCCGGACTGCAGGCAGGCGGCGGCGATGGCCTTGGCGGCCTCCGCGTTCACTTCCTTGGTGGTGTGTGCGGTGCCGGGCTTGACCAGCTCGATGGCCATCATGGCGCCGCGGCCGCGGATTTCACCGATGATGCCTGACTCGCCCAGTTCCTCCACAAGGGCTGCGAAGCGGTCAGTGACGATCTTCTCGATGTTCTGGGCGCGGCCGTTGAGGTCGTAGTCCTTCATGGCCTTGATGGCGGCGAGCGACGCAGCGCAGGCAACGGGGTTGCCGCCGTAGGTGCCGCCGAGGCCGCCGGGGTGCACGGCATCCATGAGGTCGGCGCGGCCGGTGATGGCGGAGAGCGGAAGCCCGCCGCCAATGCCCTTGGCCATGGTGATGATGTCGGGGACAACCCCCTCATGCTGGGAAGCGAACCATTCGCCGGTGCGGCAGAAGCCGGACTGTACTTCGTCGGCAATGAAGACCACGCCGTTTTCCTTGGCCCAGGCGGCCAGGGTGGGCAGGAAGCCGTCGGCCGGGACAATGAAGCCGCCCTCGCCCTGGATCGGCTCGATCAGGATGCCGGCCACGGAGGAGGCCCCGATCTGCTTCTCGATCATGGTGATGGCGCGGCGTGCGGCCTCCTCACCCTTGATGTCGGATTCCTCGCGGTACGGGTAGCTCATGGGCACGCGGTAGATCTCGGGCGCAAACGGGCCGAAGTTCGTCTTGTACGGCATGGCCTTTGCGGTGAGCGCCATGGTGAGGTTGGTGCGGCCGTGGTAGGCGTGGTCGAAGGCGACGATGGCGTCGCGGCCGGTGGCCAGGCGGGCCACCTTGACGGCGTTCTCCACGGCTTCCGCGCCGGAGTTGAACAGCACGGTGCGCTTCTCGTGGGTGCCGGGGGTGAGTGCGTTTAGTTCCTCGGCGACGGCCACGTAGCTTTCATACGGGGTGACCATGAAACAGGTGTGCGTGAAGTGGCCCACCTGCTCACGGACGGCGTCAACCACGTTCTCATCCGAGGCGCCCACGGTGGTGACCGCGATGCCCGAGCCAAGGTCGATGAAGGAGTTGCCGTCAACATCGGTGATGATGCCGCCGTCGGCGTCGGCCACGTACACCGGCACGCTGGAGGCGACTCCCCCGGCAACCACGGCCTTGCGGCGGGCGTCCAGGGCGGCTGACTTGGGGCCGGGGAACGAGCCGCTCAGGTGCCGCTTTTGCTCGAGCCGGTAGTGGATTTCAGACATGGGTTGACCTTTCAAAATGTGGTTGCAAAATAACTGGGGGCGCTTACGCGTCCAGGTTGCTCATGACGTGCTTGATGCGGGTGTAGTCCTCGACGCCGTAGATCGAGAGGTCCTTGCCGTAGCCGGACTGCTTGAAGCCGCCGTGGGGCATCTCGGCGGTGAGCATGATGTGGGTGTTGATCCACACCGCGCCAAAATCAAGGTCGCGGGAGACGCGCATGGCCACCCCGTGGTTGGAGGTCCAGACGCTGGAGGCCAGTGCGTACTCGACGTCGTTCGCCATCCCGACGGCTTCTTCCTCGGTCTTGAACGTCTGGACGGTGATGACGGGGCCGAAGGTTTCCTTCTGCACGATGTCATCAGTCTGCTTGACGCCGTCCACCACGGTGGGCTCAAAGAAGAAGCCCTTTTCCCCCACACGCTTGCCGCCGGTGACCACCGTGGCATACTCGGGAATGCTTTCAACAACCTTGACGACGGCGTTGAAGTGGTTGACGTTGTTCAGCGGGCCAAAGTAGTTCTTGGACTCATCCGCGTTGCCCGTTTCCAGGCCCTTGGAGGCCGTGGCCAGGGCGGCAACGAATTCGTCGTGGGCTGACTCCTCCACCAGCACCCGGGTGATGGCGGTGCAGTCCTGGCCGGCATTGAAGAAGGAGAATTCCGCAATTTCCTGGGCCGTCCTGCCCAGGTTGGCGTCGGCAAAGACAATGGCGGGAGCCTTGCCGCCGAGTTCCAGGTGGGCGCGCTTGAGGCCCTTGGCTGCCCCGCTGGCAACTGCGATGCCGGCGCGCACGGAGCCGGTGATTGACACCATGGCCGGGGTCTTGTGGTCCACCATGGAGGCCCCAGTAGCGCCGTTGCCCAGCACGATGTTGAGCACGCCGGCGGGCAGGATGTCCTTGGCGATGTCCGCGAACACGAGCGTGCTCTCCGGAGTGGTGTCGCTGGGCTTGAGCACAATGGTGTTGCCGGCGGCCAGGGCCGGGCCGATCTTCCAAACAAGCATCAGGAACGGGTAGTTCCACGGCGTCACCTGGGCCACCACGCCCACGGGCTCGCGGCGCACGTAGGAGGTGAAGTTTTCCATGTACTCACCGGCCGACCGGCCCTCGAGCAGGCGCGCGGCACCGGCAAAGAAACGGAACTGGTCCGCGCCGGCACCAACTTCCTCATCGGCGATCATCTGCTTGACCTGGCCCGTGTTTCGGTGCTGCGCCTCCACCAATTCGTCGCTGCGGGCCTCGATGGCATCCGCCAGCTTGAGCAGGACCGCCTGGCGCTGGCTCGGAGTGGAGTGCTTCCACGTCTTGAAGGCGGCAGCGGCAGCGTCCATTGCCGCGTCAACATCAGCCTGGCTGGAGATCGGTGCCTTCGCAACAACTTCCCCGTTGGTGGGGTTGATGATGTCCAGGGACTCGGTGCCCGTGACAGGCACAAAAACGCCGTTGATGAAGTTCTGCAAGGTTTGGACCACAGTGTTCAACCTCTTTAGCTAGCTGTGAGTGTGACGCGGCTTTCATTTCCGCTTAAGGAGAGCCTAAGCCCCGCAGCCTCGTAACGAGAATGGCCGTTTGCACCACCACCCCCTGAACTTGTAGTGCGTTTGTATAGTTGTCACATGGCACTTTCCCTGGCTGACCTGCTGACTGTCCCCGCCCTGTCGCTGAAGAACATGGGTTCCGTCCGGACGCCGCTGACCACGCCCATTGACTGGGTGGCCGTGACTGAGCTGGAAAATCCGCAGGCGTTCTTGAGTGGCGGCGAACTGGTGCTCACCACCGGCGCCAGGCAAGGTACCGCGGATGCCCAGCGTTCCTTTGTCCGGCAGATCCGGCGGGCTGGCGCCGTCGGAATCGGCTTTGGCATTGGCTTTGAACACGAAACGGTGCCGCCGGCCTTGATCGCGGAGGCGAACCGCTGGGCCGTCCCTGTGGTGGAGGTCCCTTACAGCACGCCGTTCATTGCCATCGGCAAGCTTGTGGCGGATGCCCGTTCCTCGGACCATTACAGCAAGTTGGAGAGGCTGCTGCGTGAACACCAGGTGCTGGCCCGCTCGCTGCTGACCGGGGGCGGGCTGCCAGCATTGTTGCGCAAGCTTGCCGCCATGGTCGCCGCGGACCTTATGATCACCCAATACGGCGGTGAGGTGTTTTCAACTGCCCCCGGCACCGGCCCCGGCGAGGAGTGGCACGCCGTGGCCCTGTCCACAGGCAAGCGCGACGCCAGCACCTTGTGGCTGCGCAAGCCTTTCCAGGACGACGGCATTGTGGATTACGCCCGGGGGTTGATCAGCATTGAGCTGAACAACCTGGTCCAGCGCCGCCACACGGCACGCCAAATAGCGGGACAGGTCCTGGCCGACATCGTGCGCGGCACCCTGGAGGCAGCGGACGCCACCGCCCGGCTGGAGAACTTGCACGTGAACCCGGCTGCAAAGAACTTTGTGCTGCTGGTCCACGCGGAAGAGGAAAAATTCACCACACTTTCCGCCATGACACTGCCGCCGGAGCTGGAATCCACAGTCGCCGCAGTGGTCAAGACGGGAGAGCACAACGAACTGCTGTTGATTGTCCCGTCCCAACTGGGAGACCCTGCCGTACTTGGGCGGGCACTGAGCCGGCAGATGCACGACGTCGGCATAGTCGCCCCGGTGGGCATCGGCGGCGCATATTCCCAGGCCAACGGGCTGCGCTGGAGCTACTTTGAGGCTCGTGAAGCCGCCACGAGGGGCCTCGATGTCAACGTGCCGGAACGGCTGAGCCTCACGTCGCTCCTGTTGGCTAGCGAGGACGTGCCGATGGCGGACATGGCCGCTGAGGCGCTCGGTCCCTTGGTGGCCTTTGATTCCGCCCATGGTGCGGAGCTGGTGGAAACGCTGGAATCGTACCTACGGTTGAACGGTTCTGTGGCGGCCGTGGCCGATGCCCTGACGCTGCACCGGAACACGGTCCGCTACCGGTTAACGCAGATTGCCGAGCTCACCGGCTACGATCCAGCCGTGACTCCGGACAGGGTCCAGCTGTGGCTTGCCCTGTCCGTGCGGCGGCTGTCTCCCCCGGCCTGACGGGACGGACCCGGGAGTGCGAAGCGCCTTCCAGCCCGATTCGGCTCTGGCCAGAACGCTTGATGGATCCTGTTGGCGTGTTATTTTGCGGCACACGAAGATGCCCGGCATGCCAGGGAACCGTTGGTTCGCTGGCATGCCGGGCACCTTCCATGACTAAGGCATCACTTGGCAGCCGGTTCCAGGTAGATGAACCGTCGCAGCATGATCAGGGCAATACCTCCAATAAATACGAAGAATGACCCGACATATACGGGCCAGATTCCCAGTCCCGTGCTGGCCAGCGCTGTGGGCGCGGTTGCGTCGATAACGGTTGCAGAAGCACCCAGTGCCATGAGGTGGCCGCCGGCGCCCAGCTGGCTGGACGTACCCGGGGTCACCATGGAGCCAGAAGTTACCAGCGTTCCTGGCGTCAGCGGAGATCCTGGCGTAACCGGAGTTCCACGCGTACCCAGAGTTCCAGAAGTGTCAGGCGCACCGGGCGTGCCCGGTGTCGTCGTGGTGTTCGTGGCCGGCGCATTGCTGCCGGTCACGCTCCCCAAAACAGCCACCGAAGTTCCGGAAGCATTCACCG
>NZ_JAJLOZ010000063.1:0-25764 GCF_025548615.1 Arthrobacter sp. A2-55
GGCTGGCTGCGGGCCGGCACGGTATTCCCGCGGGCCCGCCGGGACAGCTTCGGCGGCGCCTGTCGGGCTGTTGGCATGCGCCAGGGGTTCACGGGGCCGTGCGGCCGGGCCCCCGGGTGGCTGGGGATCACGCCTTCACCTGGGCTCGGCCGGTTCGGGATAGGTGAAGGTGCGGGTGACCAGGTGGTGCGGGGCGGTTTGTGTTTCGTTGAGGATCCGCCCGTCCTGGGACAGGGTGAGGTTGAGGACGACGTTCTCTGACGGGTAGGACAGCACGAGGCGCCGGTGTCCGTCCTCGTCCGGCAGCCGGGTGGTGATCGTGGCGGTGCCGCTGGCGTAGAGGGCCCGTTGGATGAAGTCTTTCCCCGACATGGGGAAGGCCTGCGGGGTGCCCAGGCCCCGCGCGGGGTCGCTGGTGACCCGCTCGTGGAGTGTGAATGAGGGGACCGCTTTCATGGTGTTGACGGTGGCGGCCAGCAGGGCCGGGTCCGGGTCCGGCGGCCAGGCTACGGTCAGGCCCGCGGCCTGACCGGCCCACCCGTCGGCCCCCGGTGAGAGCGTCAGCGCATTGGCCCCGTCCTTCCAGGTGACTGGGCTGACGAAGCAGCCGGTTCCGCAGCCCCGGAAATTCAGCTTTTGCGTCCGGCTGTCGGGCTCGCCGATGGCTCCCGCCAGGGTGAACGCGGGGGTCTTTGCCTGCCCGGACGGGTCATCGATTTCCGGAACGGTCAGGTTGATGACCAGCTGTCCGGCGCTGGCGCGGGCGTTGACCCCTATTTGCCCGGCCAGGGCGGCGGCCGGCACGACCGGCCCGGCGGCCGGGGGCGGGAACGCCAGCGGGGCGTTGGCGTCCGCGGGCAGTGGCAGCACGGTCAACAGGGCCGAGACGCCCAGGACGCCGGCCAGGGCCACTGTTTCCGCCCGGGCCGGGCCGGTGAGGCGTTTTTGGGGGGACCCGCGGCGCAGGCGGCCGCGCGCGGTTACGGCGAGGCCGGCCGCCACGGCGACCAGTCCCATCTTGGCCAGCAGGGCCCGCCCGTAGTCGGTGGAGGTGACGTCCGCGAGGGGCACCAGCAGCAATGCTGAGGCGAAGCCGGTGAACACCACGGCGACGAACAACCACAGGGCAACCCCGGCATAGGCGCTGATCGCCGCCCGCGCCATCTCACGCCTTGCCCGCCAGGCGAAGGCGGCCCGCAGGACGTAAAGCAGGGTCCCGGCCCACAGGGCGGCAGCCCCGAGATGGACCATTGTCAGCGGGATGCCGATGGCCGGGTTGGCCAGCTGGGGGTGGGCCCGCAGCGCCTCGGCGACGATGACGGCAGCCAGGGGTACCCAGGCCCAGCCGCGGCGCCGAAGCAGCACCCCCGCCGCGGCCAGGCCAAATCCCCCCGTCTCGGCCAGTGCAAGGATGCCGGGCCGGGTGGAGAAGAGCACGCCCGTGGACGGGTGGGTGATGCCTGCGGCCAGGGACCCGCCGCCCAGCAGCAGCACGGCCAGGGCGGCGGAGGCGAGAAGCCCCGCCCCGGCGGCCCACGCCGCCCACCGCCGAGGAAGGGCGAGTGCTGCCGGGATGCGGCGCAGCAGCATCGGTCCCAGGGATTCACCCAGGGCCAGGGCCAGGGCGGTGAAGAGCAGGCCGCGCAGGATGCCTGTCGGCCAGGATCCCTTGGTGCTCGTGGCCTGGCCGCCGCCGAGTGCGGTGGTGGCTGGCCCGACGGCGTAGCGGTAGCTGCCGCCCATGACGTCCCCGTCCTGGGCGCTCGCCTGCCAGGTGACAGTGTAGATGCCCGGCGCGGCGGTCCCGCGGACGGGCACTTCGAGGGCCCGGTTGCCGTTGCTGGCCACCGGCGACCCCAGGGCCAGCCGCCCGCGGGGTCCGGTGACGGTGACCGGGGCCGCGCCCGGGGAGACCGGTTCGTCAAAGAGCAGGGTCAGGCTTTGCGGTCCGGCGGGCACCGTGGAATCGGCGGCGGGGCCGGTGAAGAGCAGGTTCGCATGCGCAGAGGCGGGGGCGGCACCACCCAGCAGCGCCGCCAGGAACACAGCCGCCCCGGCCAGCACGAGCAGCACGGCGCGCCGGAAGGGCGGGACATTGCGGCGTTCCGGTGTGCGGGCCAGCAGTCCGGCACCGGCGCGGCGCGGCCTAGGGTTCATGCCGGGATGGGGGACGGGCGCCTGCGGAAGGGGTGGCGGTGTGCAGCCGTGCAAGCTCCGCCCGGGCGGCCCGGATCTGGTCCTCAATGCTTGCTTCTTCGGCCGGAGCGCAGCATGAGGCACCGTGGGCTCTTCTGCTGCGGCGCATGGGGCGCAGGCAGAAGAACCAGGTCAGCGCGCCGGCGGCCAGGGCCGCGCCGAGGGCAAGGAGGACCGTGTTCATGACCGGGTGGTCTTCCCCCGCGCGGGCGCGGGGTGGCGGGCATCGAACGGGTCCGTGGCCGGGCGGAGGGCGTCGACCTCGGCTCGGAGCCTGGCCAATTCCTGGGCCTGCTCCGGGGTGCCTTGTGGTGCGGAGTCCTTGCCGTGTCCGCGCATCATGAACCACATCATCAGGCCCATGCCCACCGGGCAGGCGAGGGCGGGCAGGATGTACAGGAGTTGTTGCATGGGATGATCCTTTCGGGGTCAGTTGGTTGGACGGTCGGTTGCCGTGAGCCGGGCCAGCTGGCGGCGCAGGGCGCGCCGGGAGAGGCGGCCGTGGGCGATCAGCCGCCCGTTGGCGATCAGGCCGGGGGCGAACACCAGCCGGTGTTCTTCTGCGAGGCGGCGCCCCGCTTCGCTGTGGAGGTCAATTTCGTCGATGGCCAGGGGGAAGTCGCCGGAGAGCTCGGTGAGCAGGGCCCTGCCGTCCGTGCACCATGCACAGTCGGGTTGGGTGAGCAGGGTCAGGGCGATCATTTCCTGGTCCCTGCCTGCAGGTCGGCCAGCAGCGTGGGGACCGGGACGAACATGGTGTAGTTCGGGGCCCCGCCGTAGTCGGCCCGCCACCGGATGACCCCGTCCGGGCCGATAAGGATGAAGGTGTGTCCGTCGCGGCTGGTGCCCATCATGCCGTATTGGTTCGCCCCGTACTGCTCGGACACGGCCAGGCCGGGGTCCGAGAGCACCGGGGTGGACAGGCCCATGTCGCGGGTCTTTTGGCCGATCAGGGCGGCCGGGTCGCTGGTGATGGAGACGACGGCGTCGATGCCGGCGGCCTTGACCTGGGGTGCAGCCTGTTCAAGGCTGGTCAGCTGGTCCCAGCAGGGTTGGCAGGTCAGCCCCTCCTGGAAATAGAGCAGCACGCTTTTTCCCTTGTAGTCGGCCAAGGAGACTTGGCTGCCGTTGCCGGCGGTCAGGGTGAAGGCCGGTGCCGCCTGGCCCGGGCCGGGCTGGCCGACCGTGTAGGCGGTGCCGGCGCCACCGGTTTTTGGGGTCGAGGATGAGGAGAAGATGGCGTAGAGGCCCGCGAGCACCACAACGAGGGCCGCGGCGCCGAGCACCCAGGTCAGGGCCCGTCGCCTGGGCCGGCGCGCCGGGCCCGTCCGGGAGACCCGGTTCTTCGTTGATGTCATTTCTGGTGGTCCTCTTCTGTGTGTTTCTGGGCCGACTGGCTAGTTGGGGTGCAGCAGTCGGGGCCGGCGGGCACGGCGGGTGCCGGTCCTTCCGGTTCCGGGGTGCGTTTGAGCAGCCGGCGGCCCTGGAAGGCGATGAATGCGGCGGCAGCGAGCAGGGCGAGGGCGAGGGCCCAGCCGGGCAGCCAGGCCAGGGCCGAGGCCGTCACCGAGGCGGTGTGTTGGAGCCAGGCGGTCAGTTCCAGCTGCCAGCCCTGCAGGCCCATGCCCGGGCCCAGGGCTGCCTGGATGTAGGTCAGGATGGCCATGATGATGAGCAGGATGGCCGAGGCCGCGGTGCCCAGGGCCATGGTGCGCCGCAGGTGGCCGAGGCGCAGTGTGACCTGCCGGCCCTGGAGCCACTTGCTGGCGCCCCAGCCCCGGCGGTCCCAGACCAGGGACAGCACCATCAGCGGGGCGACCATGCCGGCAACATAGGTCAGGGCCACCATGAGGGCGGCCGGGAAGGACGCCGTGGCCCCGGAGAGGACCGCGACGCCGACCAGGACCGGGGCGCAGCAGGAGCTGGCGGCCCCGGAGAATACGCCCAGGCCGTAGACGGAGCCAAAGCCATGGCCGGTCGGTGCCCTTCCCGGGAGCATGGGCAGCCGCGGCTTCCACCCCAGCAGCATGGCCACCCCGCCGGCCAGCATGGCCGTGGCGGCCACGGAGAACACCAGGGTGTGCTGCCCGGAAACCAGTCCGACCAGGGCCGTGGCGCCGAGCCCGATGGGGACGATGATGGTGGCCACGCCGAGGGCAAAGACCAAGGTGGCGGCCAGGATGCCGGTGCGGCGGCGGAACCCGGCAGCGAGGTAGGCGGGCAGCATCACGGACACGCAGCACGGGGCGAGCAGGGCCACCAGCCCGCCCAAAAAGGCCGCCAACAGCGTCCCACCGAAAAGGATCTGTCCCATGTGTTGTTCGCTTTCGCCCCGGCCGCTGCACGCGGACCCTAAATACTAATCTCCTAAGGAGTTTAGGTGTATAGCGGGCGTCCTGTCCAGCGAAGCTCCCTGGCAATTCCTACTGCATGGGGGCGGAGGCCGAGACGGAGGCGTCCGGGCAGAGGTTGTGTTGCGAAGCGGTGGCGGCCGGCCCCCCGAGCACCAGCACGGGCAGTGCAAGCAGGACGGCAACCGCCAGGGAGCCTGCGGTGGCCTGGGCCCGGCCCAGCGGGCGTCGGGGTGGGATGAGCCGGCGGACGCGGGCGGCTGCCCCGGCGCCGCCGGCGGCCATCGCGCCAACGGGGACGGCCGGTGTGCCGTGGGAGGCGACGGCGAGCAGGGCGCCGGCAACGGTCAGCCGGTCTGTGCGGTCGGTGGCGACGTCGTCCGCGCGCAGCTCGACCAGCCGTGCCGTTTCGGCGGCGGCGTCGCGGAACAGTTTCACGGCGGGGAACGCCGTGGCAATCGCGGCTGAGAAGGTGAGGGCCAGGTCGTGGCGTTCGGCCAGGTGGGCGCGTTCGTGGGCCAGGACGGCGGCCAGCTGGCCGCCGTCGAGCGCCTGCAGGGCCGCCGTGGTGACGACCGTGCGCCGCTGGCGTCCGGGCAGGCAGTAGGCGGCGGATTCGGCGCAGTCCAGGATGGTGAATCCATGGCCGCGGTCGGGCCTGCCCACGATGTCCAGCACCTGCCGGTGGCGGGCACGGTCGCGTGCCGCGCGCAGGGCGGCCCGTGCCAGGCACCAGAGCGTCCGTGCCAGGATGGCCAGGGCCAGCACCGCACCGGTGGCCCCGGCGGCGGCGCCGCCCGGGGAGGCATATTGCTCGCGCAGGGCCATGACACAGGCACGCAGCAAGGCGGCCAAGTCGCCACTGACTTGCACGGTGGGTACCGTCAGGGCCAGTCCGGCCATGGCGGCGGAGGCCAGGACGGTGACACTGAGGGCGTGCCACAAGGCGATGGCCAGCCGGGGTGCACGGTCCACCCAGCGGGCCCGGCGCAGCAGCGGCCCGGCAAACACAGCCAGGGCGACCGCGTACCCGAAGAGGACCAGGGCGACCGTCATGCGCCCGCCTCCTGGCTGCGCGCCTCACCCAGGAGGCGGTGGAGCTCGGCTGCCTCCTCCGGCTCGATGCCTTCAACAAATCCGACGAGCGCCGCCGCGCGGTCATCGGTCAGGGAGAGCGCCTCGCGGACCAGGCCGGCCACATAGTCTTCCCTGCTGGCCGCGGCCCCGTACCGGAACGCCCGCCCGTCCCGGACCTTGGTCAGCCAGCCCTTGCGGTGGAGGATCTCCGTCACCGTGTGGACGGTGTTGTAGGCCCCGCCGCGGTCCAGGCGTTCCAGGATTTCGCGCACGAGCAGCGGGCCGTCCGCCTCCCACACCTGCGCCATGATCGCGTTTTCCAAATCGCCGAACTTCGGCATGCCTGCTCCTTTACCGGGCGAAACCCTTCGTCGTCCCAAGGATAGAAGACATCCCAACATATTGCACCTAATCACCTAAGTAAGTTAGGTTGGTGTCCATGAGGCCCCACCGGAACCGACCTGCGCGGACAGGGTGTGGACACCCCGAACGCAAAGGAACAACCGCCGATGAAACGACCCGGAAACCTGAACCAGAGGCACGGCATGGATGCACCGGCCCCGGGCCGCAGCCTCACGGTCAAGGAGCAGCGGGCGGCCCAGATCGCCGCGAAACTCGCCGAGCACAAGAGCCGGCATGAGAAGGCCCGACGGAAGCGAGCGGCCGCCATCATCGCCGCGTGGGCGGCCGCCGCGGTCGTGGTGGCCTTGCTGGTCGTCTTCGCGGTGACCAGCACCCTGCCCAAGGGATCCCCGTCAGCCGCCATCGCAGGACTGCAGACCTTCCCGGGGCTGAGCCGAAACCATGTGAATGGCAGGGTCGCCTACCAGCAAACCCCGCCTGTGGGCGGGGACCACTCGCAGGTTCTGCTCAACTGCGCCATCTACAGCCAACCCGTTCCCAACGAAAATGCCGTCCATTCCCTCGAGCACGGCTCGGTCTGGGTCACCTATGACCCCGCCGTCATCACCGGGGCCAAACTCGCCACCCTGCGTGGCGAGATT
This sequence comes from Arthrobacter sp. A2-55, assembly GCF_025548615.1. Classification (NCBI taxonomy): domain Bacteria; kingdom Bacillati; phylum Actinomycetota; class Actinomycetes; order Micrococcales; family Micrococcaceae; genus Arthrobacter; species Arthrobacter sp. A2-55. Next base: position 6,629 of record NZ_JAJLOZ010000063.1, read on the forward strand.
CCCACGAGCTATGCCATCCTCTCCCCCTTCCAGGGACTGCCGTCCCCGGTCGTCGCCTCCGCCTGGGGCGCCCAAATCAAGGTCCAAAGCGTCGATGATCCGCGGATCACCAAGTTCATGGCCCGGTACCGGGGTGCTTCCACCGCGCCCGAGCCCGGGGCTGCGTGCACCGGCGGGATCGACGGCCCCGGAAAGGTTGCCAGGTAGGGCACCGTGACGGCCCACCACAAGCGTGCCTGCCGCCCCGACCCCCTGGCCGACAACCGGCCTGCTCGCGGTGGCAGCAACACAATCAAAGGAGAACATCATGATGGGTCACGGATACAACTACGGCGGCATGGAATGGATGTGGGTGCCCATGTTGATTTGGACCGCCCTGGTGGTGGCAGGGCTGGTGGTGCTGACCATTGTCATCGTCCGGCTCCTGCGGGGCGAGGGCGGACATGCCAAAGGCTCCTCAGCAGCCTCCGCTCTGGAGATCCTGAACGAACGCTTTGCCCGCGGGGAGATCGAAGAGGACGAGTACCGGCGCCGCCGTGAAACACTGAAGTAGCCACGCCACAGGGCTGACGGAAACGGCTGGGCACAGTCCGTCCCGGCAAGCCGCGGCTGGTCAAGCTTGTCGGAAGTGCCTGCATGGCACGAACCGACTTTCGCGGCGGGGTGCGGTCCTTCCCCGGCTCCGGCACGGATTCAACAGCCGCCCGGCATGGCGCAGTCGCATCGCCACACGCCAGGACATCGCTGCACCCGTGCCGGCGGCCCGTCGCGCGTCCCCCACCCTCCCGTGGACAGCGGAGCCGGGCCCGCCAGCCCGGCCTGCATGAATCCCCACCCCGACTGACAGGGAGTTTCATCTGCGCTTCACTGTGAGCCACCCAAAACACCCTCCACCATGGCCCCGCGCCGCCTGGCTTTCACGGGCGGCCTGTCTCCGCAAGGTCGGGGATTACTTGTTTGCCCATCGCATCTTCCCGGTTGCACTCCATTGTCGGCGCCGGCCATGGAAACCACAGGTGATTTTCAGGTTCCCCTGCAAGCCTGTGCCCTGTCGGATGCGCCGTGTCCGGCACCCACGACGACGCCGTCAAAAGCTGCAGCCAGCCGACCAGCGAGCCGTTCGTAAACGTTGACGACGTGAAGACCGAGAACAAGGATGGGCAGCATGAGCCACAACCCGCTCTGGAACCGGCGGCGCGCCCGAGGCACAGCCATCATCGTCATGGCCCTTATGGCTGTGACAGCATGCCAACCCGTCCCCGCAGGGGGCCCCTCGACTGCGGCCCCTCCTCCCCGGGCAGGGGCCGCGACAGGAAACACCTCAGCCCCCGATGCCGTTCCACCAGGAGCATCACCGGACAAACCCGCGGTCGGCGGAAGCGTCTCACATGTGTTCGTGATCAACCTCGAAAACAAGAGCTTCGAGAAGGTGTGGGGCCCCGGGTCCCAGGCCCCGTACCTGTCGCAAACGCTGCGCAGCGAAGGAGTGCTGTTGACCCAGTACTACGCGATCGCACACCTGTCCGCACCCAACTATCTCGCCCAGATTTCCGGGCAGGCATCGAACCCCGCCACGCGAGCGGATTGCCCGTCCTACACCCCGTTTACTCCCACGGGAACAGCCAGCCCGGGCCAGGTAACGGGCAGCGGCTGCGTCTACCCGTCCTCGGTCCCAACCTTGGCGGGGCAGTTGAGCTCCGCGGACAAGAGCTGGAAAGCGTACATGGAAGACATGGGCACACCGTGCCGCCACCCCGAGCTGGGCTCCAGGGACAGCAGCCAGGGCGCCAAAATGGGAGACCAGTACGCGACCCGACACAATCCATTCGTCTACTTTCAGGGCATCACCTCCTCCCCGCTCTGCCAAAGCAACGTGGTTGACTTCAGCCAGTTCGCCGCGGACCTGGCCACCGTGCAGACAACGCCCAATCTCTCCTACATCTCGCCCAACCTGTGCGATGACGGACACGACTCCCCGTGCGTCGACGGGCGCCCCGGCGGCCTGGCCACTATCAACGCATGGCTCAAACAACAGGTGCCCAAGATCCTTGATTCGCCGGCCTTCAAGGAAGACGGCATGCTGGTCATCACCTTCGATGAGGCCGAGGGCAACACAACCGGGCCCTCCGGAATCCCCGGCGGCACCGGGGGCGGGCGGATTGGCGCATTGGTCCTGTCCCCCCACACCAAGGGCGGCACGACCTCCAGCATCCTATACAACCACTACAGCCTGCTGGCAAGCATCGAGGACATCTTCTCGCTGCCCCACCTCGGCTACGCCGGGGCAACCGGGCTCAACCGATTTGGACCCGATGTTTTCAATCTCAGCCATTAGAGGACATCCATCTAACAAACTTTGATTCCAAAAAACTGACTCAGAACGCTACGCCACTGCCTGATCTCATACCTGCGGCCTCTCGTGCAGCAATGCTCGGCCACTGCCGGCCGGGCGGACCAAACCAAAAACGACACGCAACGCAACGAGAACGTTTCCTGGGCACGAACTGGCCGTGGCCATCACTTCACCCGGGAGCGGAGTCTGCTGCTGGCGCTGCACCGGAATACGCCCATCCATACCCATGGCGACCCCAGCGTCCATCAAGAGATCGTTCCGATATTTACTCCGAATAGCGCCAGTTTGAATAACGCCACGTACCAGCCACTCCTTAGCACGGGGTGCGAGTTTGAACCACGGCTCCCCCATCGGGATGCCCAACGCCTTGGCCTCTGAGCTGCGGGTGACGGCGCACCCGTCATTGTTCGACAGCACCGGCCGGCCCTCCAGCGACGGGTCAAAGGCCCGCTCCGCACTGGCATAGAAACTATTCACGTCCACATGCGCGATGTAATCACTCGAGGGCATCAACACCGGCCCGTGCGGCTCCGCCGTCCTGATACGCACCGCACCCACCCCCTGGCCCGAAAGCAGCCGCCTACAGGTGGTGCAGGGCCAAGGTGGCCGTGCCCCAAATCTGCAGGGACGCCAGCTCCGCAACCCGAATGTCCGGGTACTCCGGATTCTCCGCCTGCAACACCACCCCGCCCTTGGTGATCCGCAGCCGCTTCACAGTCAGCTCCCCGTCCAGGACCGCGACGACGACGGACCCGTCACGCGGCTCCAGGGCCCGGTTCACAATCAGCTCATCCCCGTCGCTGATGCCCGCCCCCTCCATGGAATGCCCCGACACCCGCACCAGGTACGTGCTCGTCACATCCTTGATCATTCTCTGTAGAAAGTGCCTGTTCTGCCCAAGCTGTCCCAAGGCTGCCAAACATTCTTCTTTGCGACTTTTCGGCCGGCCACGGGAGGACACATGTTGCTATGGACCGCTGCAGAACACGGAATACGTACACTTTGGGTGTTCGGAGACAGGGGTTCACCGAGTCAACTCACGATGACGAAGGAGAGATCGGCTATTTGCGACGTCATCACGTCGTTGAGTGACCGTAAGCCAAATGGTGTGCGGGACGGTTGACGCGGGCCCAATGCCATTGCCGGAGGTAGGTGCTTGGCCCTGTGATGGTGTTGGGTGGTGTCATTGCCCGGGTTCGTTGCGGGACTTGGCGGGGTGGCGGATGATTCTTCCGGCGAGGCTGAGGCTTTGCCGGAAGGATACTTTGGGCAGGTAGGCCTTGCCGATGGCGTTGGCGATGCTGGGAAGTGCTGCGGCGTCGGGGTAGAGCATGAAGAGGGGCTCGTAGCGTGGTTGGAATTTTGATTTGAACTGTAGCAGTGATGTGAATCCGTAGACGGGTTCCAGGAGGGTTCCGAGGCGGTTGAGGAGCCGGTCCAGTGCGGCCATTTGCTGGTTGGGGATTTTTGATGCGTTGTCTGTGCCTTCTTGCTTGATCCGTGCCAGGGGCGCGCCGGAGAGGCTGAGGAATTCATAGCCGTCGTCTTTGAAGGACAGGGCTGCTGAGGAGATGAGGAATTCGATGCTGGCCCGGAAACCGGTGCTGCGTCGGCGCATGAAGTCAAGGGTCCAGCCGACGACGGCCCCGTCCCGGTAGACGGGCAGCCAGGAGGCGAGGGCGTGGATGGTGTGTTGGTCATCGATGGCTAGCAGGCATCGTACTTCCGGGTCGTTGATCTCCTCGAGACCGCCGAGGGTGAAGCCCATTTCGGGCATCTTTTTGTCGGCGACCCATTCTTCTGAGATGGCGTGGATTTGATCGGCGATGGCCAGGGGGGCTTCTGGGTAGGAGACCCATTGGGTGTGGATGCCTTCTTTGGCGGCTTTGTTCAGTGCTGTGCGGATGTCTTGGAATTTTTTGCCGGTAAAGGAGAGGGTCGCGAGGTCCAGGATGGTTTCCTGGGCTACCTGTACAGCACCCCATCCGAGGTCTTCTGCAGCGTCTTTGATGTTCCCGGGGACGGAGTAGAAGCAGGGGGTCCAGCCTTGATCCGCTGCATGGTGGACGAATTCGTTGATGGTGGTATGCAGTTCCGCTGGGGGGCCCACGGGCGGGCCGAGGGTCAGTGCGATGCCCGAAATCGACCGGTAGGCGATGAAGCTGTTGCCGGAGCTGGAGAACCAGTAGCTGTTCCCGTGCCATTGGGTCATCCAGGACAGTGAGGACCCCTCCGTGGTCTTGAGGATGTTCCGGGCGCGGTTGGAATCCGTGCCGTGGATGTTGTGGGCTGGGCGCAAAAAGGATCGGAGGATCAGGACCGCGGTGATGGTCCAAAAGGTGATGCCGATGCTTTCATAGAGTAAGACGGTGGCGCTTCCTTGCGGGAAGAACGCCGGGGACAGATCGAAAAGGTAGCCCAAGGGGAGGAACCGGTCAGGCAGGTCGGCGAGCAGATCCGGCAGGCCCGGGACTGGCGTGAATTCGCGGGCCAAGGCTAGGCCCGCCAGGACGTAGACGGTGGAGAGGAGGACTGCGGTGATCAGCACGGCCTTGACCAAATGGCGGTAGGTTTTCGGTGGTGCACTGACGAGAAAAAGTCTCCTGGTGATTAGGAGCAGGACCACCAGCAGTGTTGGCAACAGCAGTGGCAGGATCAGGCTCAACGGGTGGTGGTAGGCGGATACGTCAATGGCCCCCAGGCCCTCGTTGGGGGAATGGTTTGGCGCGGCAGGCATCAGTGCTGCGGCAATGTAGGTGCCTGCAAGAAGTGCCAGTGCGCCTTGGATGATCAATGCCGAGTACCATGCGAAGCGGCGGCCACGGCGCAGCCCGTCGGCGACCACCAACAGCAACACCGAGGGCAGAATCGCCATGAATATTCCGCCGGCACCGGCACGCAGTTGCAGCTGGGCGGACGCACAGTCCCTGACCTGGGAGGGGTCGGCACACAGGGATTGAAGGGTCAGCGGGTCAACGGCTTGGATGTTGGTGAAGAGGAAACGGAGCACAGACAGGGGACCGACGGCATGGGGCAGCAGGCCCGCGAGGACGGGCCCTACCGCGGAAGCGGCCACGATGAGCGCGATCAGGACCCTGGCTTCCCTGCCGGAGGTGACCGGGACGCTCAAACGCGGGGCGCGGCCGCATAGCACTGGTCCCAGGAACACTCCCGCGGTGGCAGCTGTGAGCCTGACTAGGTCGGGGAAGGAGCCGCTGTAGAGGACCAGAAGAATCAACAGCACAAAGGTCAGGAGCCGCAGGCGCCGGCGCCATAGTGTCTCCAAGGTCGCGGTCGCAGCCAGCGCCGCACCCAGCACCCATGCCGAAGGTCCGAGATAGGAGTGGGTCACCAACTGTGCGGACCAGCTGCCCATCAGGTTCCGTCCCGCGTGGACCATGCCGATCACGGTAATGACGCCCGCAACTTGGGCTGCCAGTCCGGCGACCGCGAAGCGCAGGCTGCCCAATTTGCGTTCAGTTGGAATACCTACCGCGAGCAACAACGCGGTTCCGAGCAGATATCCGCCAAGTCCCCGTTCCCAGAACGCTCCGGTCACGATTACCCACCAGTGCGCCGGGAGTGAGGAGACGGTGACTCCAGCCATATGACGCAACGACCCGTGAAGTCCGGTCAGAACAGTGCCGGTCAGCAGCCCGGGCACCCACAAGAACACCAGAAGAAGCCATGTTACTGGGGCCTTCTTGACAGTCTTGAGCCACCCGGCCATGCGGCGCCCAATCACGAAGTTCCGGATACGAGACGAGGAGTGTCCAGACGCGTTCATGGATTTTCCTTGGATTCCCCGATGGGTGGTGTCCGCTCCTGGATCTGGCAGTCTCTGCTGGTGGGGCCATCGTCCCTGCCGTCCGAGTGCAGGGCGGCTTCGCCAGTCTGCTCGACGCGGCCGGTCCGGCCCTGGGCCCGGGAAGACGGGGACAGGCGGGCCTGCTTGGTGAACCGGGGCGCGATCAGATGGTTCCAAACCGGCAGCCAGGCCACTATGGCGGCACCGGCTATGAAGACAGAGGCGAGGACGTCACTGGGGTAATGCACGCCCAGATAGAGCCGGGAGAAGGCGACCAGCGCCACGAACACGGCCCCGGCGGCCATGGACACCGCCTTCGCCCGCCGGCTGCGGGGCACCACGAGGACGAAAGCACAGGCCAGGGCGAGTGCGAAGGCAGTGTGTCCGGAGGGATAACTGGTCAGGCCCTGTTCGTGGACCAGCGCGTGCACGGTGTCGGAAGGGGGCCGCATCCGTGCCACGAGGTATTTGGCAATGGCCGAGGCTAGCCAGCCCACACCAACGACTGATCCGAAGGCCAGGGCGCCGTTCACACTGCGCCGGACCAGGATCAGGCAGGCTAAGACGAGGATGATGACGGCACCGAGGGGTCCCAGGCCGTAGTGGATGGCCAGCGAGAGCGCACTCAGGACCGGGTTGCGGTCCTGTGCCAGGGCGATATCCACGCCAAGCTCGGCCGGCTTGGGTCCGGAGGCCTTGATGGCCAGCCCGATGGCAACAGTGGCCGCGAAGACGAGGGCACCGAGCCCTGACCACCACCACGAACGAAGATGCGGCCAGAGCCGCTCCGGTGTCGTTGGTGTTTGGGGCTTGTTGTGGATCATGGGCTTCCTGAGCTGGCGCGGACGATTGGTGCCAGCATGCCACGCGTTTGCTGAGAGGTGCCTGTGGATTCCTTTTTCTCAGTCGCCTCTCAGGGTCGGCCAGTCATACTGCTGGTACGAGGGAAGGACTCAGATGCGAATCCTATTGGTGGAAGACGAGACGTTGTTGGCCGAGACGGTCCGGCGCGGCTTGACGAATGAAGGCTTCATTGTGGAAGTGGTCCATGACGGGGTCAGCGGCCTGTGGGCTGCTACGGAGAATCCCTATGACGTGATCCTTTTGGATTTGATGCTGCCGATGAAGAACGGCTACGACGTGCTCAAGGAGCTGCGGGAGCGCATGATCTGGACACCGGTGATGATGCTCACGGCCAAGGACGGCGAATACGACCAAACCGATGCCTTTGACCTGGGCGCCGATGACTACCTGACCAAACCGTTCAGCTTCCTCGTCCTAGTCGCCAGGCTGCGGGCCTTGATCCGGCGCGGCGCCCCGGAACGGCCGGTGGTGATGGAGTTGGGGACATTGCGGTTGGACCCCATGAACCGCAGCGTCCACCGCGGCGAGAGTGCCATTGCCCTCACAGCCCGCGAGTACGGGCTGTTGCAATTCTTGATGCGCCGGCACGACCAAGTGGTCTCCAAAGCCGAAATCCTGGACAACGTCTGGGACCCCGCCTTTGAAGGCGGTGACAACGTGGTGGAAGTATATGTCGGCTACCTGCGCCGCAAAATAGACGCCCCGTTCAACCTGTCCACACTCACCACCGTCCGAGGCATGGGCTACCTGCTTGGCGCAGACCGGGAAGCAACCCACCAAAGCAATCCCTGCATTGATTTCTCTGGGCATTGAACCGGACCGATCCGAGCCATCGCCTCACCGCCAATAATCCTCAACCATGCGCGAAGATCCGAAGGCGGGACCACATGATTCGGTGAAGGCACACACCACAACCATGGCCCAGTGCGTCCGAACCGATATTTACCCATGCATGTAATCAAGGTGCTGTGTTGTCAGGGTGGAGTGGTTGCCGAAACTTCGGAAAGCGAAGGATTGCGGGTCCTCCCCCGATGGGGTCTCCCAGCAGCGCTGTTGAAATCAAATGGCCGCATCCCGCTGACCTTGGTGGCTTGAACGCTTCACTGTCTTCGGTATTACGACAGGCCTGGTCGGATGCCCGGGTGACAGTGAAAGAGGCTGGTGACGGCCGTGCCGGTGGCATCTCCGGACCGTGTGGCTGGCAGGTAGGCCGATGGTGGTACTGGCGTGCAGTGTTGGTGGACCCATTGGGCGATGGCATCGAGGTGGGGTGTGGTGTGTCCGGATTTGGCGCCGTCGCCGGTCAGCACGATAAACGGCAGGGACCCGGCGGCGGCGAGGTTCCTGATTTCCTTCGCAGTTGGTGAGGGCACCCTGGAGCTGTAGCCGGCAATGGGCAGCACCCTTTGCCCTCCTCCGCTAAGAATCAGGGGCGCCGCGCTGCGCCAACTGTCGGTGGCCATCGCGTAGCCCGCACTGGTGCTGTGGGCGGTGGCGTACCGATACATTTCGGCCTCGGCGGCCGCCGTTTCGCGCACGGCACGGTTGGAGGCCAGACCGATCCCGTAGTTCCCGTCGTTGAGGGTTGCACTCATGCGCTGGCTCGCGTCGGCGGTGGCCAGGTACGGGCCGGCATGGGCGTCGTTGGCTGTCCCCGCGTACGTCGGGTTGAGGGTGGACACGGACCAGGCCACCGGTCCTGCAAGCACGACGCATAACGCCAGGCCCGGTCCCATGTAGCGATACCGCAGTCGGCTTCGCTTCCACGGCGTGGCGGGATTCTTTCGCACGGCAGCTGCAAGGACGGCGGCGGCCGCGGCGCCGAGAACGATGATCGCGGGCGAAAACCAGGGGAGAAATCCGGGGTAGGCGAGGCTCACACCGGCCGCCCAGAGACTTTGCACCAGCACAAGGGCGGGCAAAGCGTATCGGACGCGCCCGGTGGCGTGATTGAAGGTGTGCCACAGGAGTTTGGCGCCGATCGCGGCCATGGCGGCCAGCGGCAGCGTCAGGGCCGCGAGGTAGGCGGTGTGCGGCAGTGTCATCACCCCCAGGACGGAGCCGACACTTACGAGCCAGGCCACGCAGAGCAGGATGCCGGACTTCAACTGTTGGGCCGGACCGTGTGCTGTTGGTCCGGGACCGGTTTGGGGCGCGCGCAGCTGGGTCAGTCCCAGGACTATGCCGGCCAAGGCCATCGGGTAGAGCCAGCCGATCTGGCTGGCGTCCGCGGGCAGGAGAAGCTTGATGGGGGTGTGGGATACCACGGCGGCGGCAGTGATGGCGGTTGTCCCGGAGGGGCCCGCCCCGGGGTCTGCTCCCAGTGCCCCGGGCAGGAGGCCCGGGATGAACCTGTTGAATCCGTTGTAGCCGAAGACCATGGAGAAGATGTTGTTGTTCAGGCTTCCATCAATGTAGGGCCGCTCGGTTGCCGGCACGAGGGCAATTGCGCTCATCCATGACAGGGAGACTGCAGCGGTCACGCCAGCGGCGAGGAGGAGGTCACGGATGCTCTTGCGCATCTGGACCGTCCGCATGAGCAGGTAGACGGCGGCCAGGGCAGGGAGGATGAGCCAGGCCTGCATCATTTTGGCTTGAAAGCCGATTCCGACCATGGCGCCGCATAGCAACAGGTATCTGGTCTTGTGCGTGTCCAGGCTGTGCTGGAAGGCCAGGACCGCCAACGTGGTGCACATGGTGAGCAGGGAGTCTTCCATGGGATGGGAATACATCGACACGAGCAGAGGCGTGGATGCCATGATCACGGCCCCAGCCAGAGCCGTGGCCCATCCTGCCCATTTGCGGATGAGCAGGTAACTGGAAAGGACGGTAACCAGTCCTTCGATGATCTGCGGCAACGCCAGGGATGCCGGGCTAAAACCGAAAATCCTGGCCGAGAGGGCCTGCGGGAGAAGGAACCCGGCGAGCTTGTCCAGCGTGATGGTCCCCCGCGGGTCGAAAGCACCGAAAAAGAACGCCTTCCAGCTCACTGACATGCTTTTGACCGCGGTGGCATAGTAGTCCGAGTACCCTCCGACGCCAATGTTCCAGGTGTACAGCACCGCCGTAACGGCCAGCAGGAGTGTCAGCGCCCATGGCACCCACCGTGGCTGTGGCAAAGTCGTAATGGACGGCGCTGCCGGACGCTTTTGCGTCGGAAGGGCGGGAACAGTTGCCATTGATATCGCCACTGCTTCCTCCCGTCGCCGTTCTTGCCTCGGCCGCATCCTTGTCCGTGACGCGGTGGCATCAGGCAGGAAGGGCTTTTCCCTCACTGTGCCACGCGGTTGCTGAGGACAAACCCAGAGTGGTTGAGATAGCGCTGAGTGCAAGATCGGGCTGGCAGCTGGTCTCGTTCATCCGTGCTCGGGATCTGCCGGTACGCGGCGGGACCTGTGCGAGACCGCCGGTCCGGCCGAGGCATGGTTCACAGGAGCCTTGTCCTGACGTGGGAACGAACGGCGGCATCATTTGTGGACCGATGGGACAGACGGCGCCGGGAAGTTGGTATCACCCTGGTCTGTCTGGCCAGCTGCTTCGTGCGTTGGCGGCAATATCCACGCGCGCGGACGGCCGTCGTCCGATTGAGGCGTTGCCTCGGCGCGGTGTCTCCAGGGTTTCGTGGTGCCCGCGGCGTGTTTGAAGGGACCTTGGCTGCTCGACCCTGCGTTCAGCGTGTCACCCGTTCACACCGGAGGGGCTGCTCCGAGGAGGGCGCCCTGGACCCCTGACGGAGGTAGCGGCGGCCCATGGCTGGAGGGGCCGGGTCATGGGATCTGGTTGTCAGCGGCCAGGGGCAGCCGCAGTTCGAAGCGGCAGTCCCCGGTAGGGGCCTCGGTGGTGGTGATGGTGCCGTGGTGGGCTGTCATGATGCTGGCGGCGATGGCCAGGCCGAGTCCGCTGCCGCCGCTTTCGCGCGAGCGGCTCTGATCAAGTCGCACGAAGCGCTCAAAGATCCTGCCCCGCTCTGCTTCAGGGACAAGGTCGCCGTCGTTGTCAATGACCACGCGGGCCCCGTCGTGGCCGGTGGTGAGTGTGATGGTGATGGTGGATCGGGCGTGGCGGTTGGCGTTGTCCAGGACGTTGCGCAGGACCTGTGCGAGGCGGCGTGCATCGCCGCTAATCCTGGCGGGGGTGAGGGTGGCGCTGATGTGGTGGGGGCTCAGGGAGCGCAGGCGGCGGATTTCGGTGTCCAGCACGTCGTCGAGGTCGACGTCCTGGAACGTCGTGTGTGTGCCTCCGTCGTTGGCTTTGGCCAGGGTCAGCAGGTCATCGACGAGGTAGCGCATGCGTGCCGTTTCCCCGCTGAGCATGGCCTCCAGTTCGATCCAGGTGTCACCGCTCGGGTCTGCGGCAGCGATTTCCAGCCCGGCGCTGATGGTGGCCAGCGGGCTGCGCAGTTCGTGGCTGGCATCGGAGACGAACCGTCGCTGTTCAGCGTCGGAGGCTTGGAGCCGGTCGAGCATGGTGTTCATGGTCAGTGCCAGGTGGTGAATTTCGTCGTTGGTAGCGGGGACTTCCACCCGTTCGTTCAGGCGGCTGGCGTTGATGCCGGCGACTTGGCCGCGGATGCGTTCGACCTGGCGCAGGGACCTGCCCACCAGGATCCACACCGAGGAGCCCACCACTATGACCAGCAGGGGGGTTGCTCCCAGGAGGAACCAGGCTACCGTGGCGACCGTGTCGGACTGGGCCTGGACGGTGGAGGCCACGACCACGGTGTAAGTCCCCTGCGCTGTGGACACTCCTTGGGCGACGATCAGGAACGCGTCGCTGTCACCGATGCTTTGCAGGCTGGAAACATTCTGGCTCAGGGTTTGTCCCGGTCCCGGGCGCAGCTCTGAGAGCGCCTTGGCCTCAGTCGAGCGTTCCGAGGAGGCCACCACGGCCCCGCCCGGGCTGATGATCTGCACGTACTGGCCACTGTGCGCGGTGTTGGCCAGGGCCTGCCCGGCCTCGGTGACGTCCTGGCTGGTAATCATCGCCGCCACATCGGAAGCCTTGGCGGTCGCGGCCCTTTGGGTGGTCGAGATCAGCGAAGCCTGCAGGAGTACCAGGAGCAGCAGCCCTCCGATGAGTAGGGCGAGTGCGACCACGACGACGGCAGTCGCCGTCGCTCTTTTGCGCACGCCCCAGACACGCCGGCCCTCTCGTGGGGACGTGGGTGGCTTCAGGCGAAGTGGTGTCATGGTTCAACAATGCCCGCGCCGGCCGCCATTTGCACAATCACCGGGCACGCCTTCTCAGCGTCTCCTCAAGTTCGCTTGGCTTCCTCTCAGTGGTGCCCGGGCACACTGGGGTTATCGCCACCCGCCCCGGATGGCAGCGGAAGCCACACAGGCCCGCGACGAAAGGAGAGAACGATGACTGACCACAAGGACACCACCTTCAAGGCCCGGATCTCGGGAATGGAGATGAGGAAGAAGGTGCTCATGGGTGCGGTGGGCGTGATGGCACTGGCCGGGCTCGGTGTGGGTGCAGCCAGCGCCGCCACCCCTGGGCCGACACCTTCGTCCCACTCGGTCCAGCAGACCAAGGACGCTCCCACCCCCGGCGACACCCCGGATGTCCCCGGCGCCAAGGACACACCCACTGCAGGGGACACAGCGGATGCCGCCGGCGCCACGGAAGCCACGGATCCGGGCGAGAAGGCCGGCACGCCCGAGAAGGCCGGCGACACCGGACCCAACGTCCAGCAGACCGGGAACCACACAGATCCCGGTGATCTGCCCGGATCCCCCTAAACCGGTCAGGCCACCGGCAAGCGAGACGGAAGGAGGCGCCACTGGATAATCACGCACAGCCCCTCACCCAGGGCTTGCTGAGACGAGACCGAATGGCCCGGCGGGACCCCCCAACCTGTCCGGGCCATTCCCGTTCATGCCGTACCCGGCGCCTCGTAGGCCGAGTTCCATCCTTTCTAACACCAGGACACGATTGACATGGGCATCATCTCCAACATAGATCTGCTTTCAGGCCCGTTTCCGGTGTTGTTGGCTGTTCTGGCCTGCTTATCAGGGGCCGCGCTGCTTCTGCGCCGAGGCCGGGGATGGATTCTTGGCGTGGTGGCTGCCGCCCTCTTGGCGGCCGTCCTGGCCTGGGCCGCCAACTGGTATGTGGTCAATGTTGCCGGGCTGAGCGCCTATGACCTTCCGCTGCAGGTGATCGCGTGGATCGGGACAGGTATCTTCGCCATCCTGCTTATGGTGCTGAACCTGGCCGTCGGACGAGGGTGGCGCAGACTCCTGGCGCCCGTGGCCATGGCCGTGGTGGTGGTCGCCGTTGCCGCGCAGGTCAACGTGTACTTTGGCGCGTACCGCACCATCGGTGACCTCACCGGGGCCAGCACAGCAAACATCGCACCCCTGGCATTCTCCGGCGCCAACGGCCGTCATATCCTTGCCCCGGCTGCCCCGGTCAACAGTCCGGTCGTGAACCGTTGGGTGAAGCCAGCCGGGCTGCCCCTGACGGGGACAGTGAATTCGGTCCAGCTCCCCGGCCGCGTGTCCGGTTTCACCGCACGAACCGGCTACGTCTACCTACCCCCGGCCTATCAAGCACACCAGAGGCCGTTGCTGCCGGTGCTGGTCCTCATCACGGGACAGCCCGGCTCCCCCGCCGACTGGCTGAAAGCCGGCGGACTGCAGGCGACCATAGACGCGTTCGCCGCAGCCCACCAGGGACTGGCACCGGTGGTCGTGATCCCTGATGTCAACGGCACCCACTCCGGGAACACCATGTGCATGGATTCGAAGATCGCCAAAGCCGACACTTACCTTGCCGTAGACGTTCCGGCGTGGATCAAGAACACCCTTTCTGTCGACCTGAATCCGCGGCACTGGGCCATTGGCGGCTTCTCCTTCGGCGGGACCTGCGCACTGCAAATGGCCGCCCTACACCCGGGCACCTATCCATCGGCCATTGATCTGAGTGGCGAAGCCGAACCAGCCATCTCCGCGAACCGGTCCGCCACCATTCAGGCCGCCTTCGGCGGCAACACGGCCGCGTTCAACGCCCTCACTCCCCTGGCCATGATGGCGAAGACCCACTACACAGACAGCTGGATCTACTTTGCCGCCGGCGCCCAAGACGGACGGTTCACCGGCTACCAGAACCTCGTCTCCGCAGCTGCCCGGACCGCCGGCATGACCGTCACCACCCACAGCGTGCCAGGTGCCGGGCACTCCTGGGCCGTGCCCCTAAACTCCCTGGGGCCCGCCCTGAACTGGCTGGCCCCCCGGCTCGGCCTGGCCCCCTGACCGCTTCTGTGCGCACCGCCGCGGGCATAGCCCGTCGGACATCCCGGCACGAGCTGCTGATGAGGGACCAGAACCCGCCGGGCACACAAAGGTCCGCGCACAATTGATCCGGTCACGAGTGTTTCAGGGACGCGGTTTGCCTCATGCCGGTCGGGAGTTCATGAGGGTTCCGTCCGGTTCCTGGCAGTCTCAGGCTCCTCTTATCCGTCGCCCCGTAGTGTGCGATGTCATGACTGATACAGCAATATCCACTACTGCACTGACCAAACGGTATGGTTCCCACCAGGCGTTGAACGAGTTGACCCTTTCCGTTCCGTCAGGGGAAATCTTTGGCTTGCTGGGCCACAACGGTGCCGGGAAAACCACGATCGTCAACCTCCTCACCACATTGATGGAGCCCTCCTCGGGGACTGCGGTGATCGGTGGCCACGACATTGCGACGGCGTCAAACCAGGTACGTCGCAGCATTGGCTACCTGCCCGAAAACGTCCAGTTCTACGACAATCTCACCTTGGCTGAAAACCTGCTTTTCTTTGCCCGCCTCTCCGGAGTCCGTGCCCCGGGAGCCCGGATTCGAGATGTCCTGGAATTCTTGGACTTTACCGGTCGGGAAAACCACCGGATGGGCACCTTTAGCAAGGGGATGCGCCAACGGGCAGGCATTGCCCAGGCCATTGTGCATAATCCCTCCGTGCTCTTCCTCGATGAGCCCACGTCAGGACTTGATCCCCAAGGTGTGGCAAGACTGCGCGAGATCATCATTGCCTTGAACACCGATCTGGGCATGACAATCTTCATGAACACCCACCTGCTGGCGGAAGTGACGAAAACCTGCACGAGCATTGGGATCCTCAGCTCGGGGACCCTGATCTACCAAGACTCCGTGGCGGCAACCCTAGATTCCTTCCCGGGCCAGGAGTCCCTGGAGGATATTTACCTCCACATTGAAGCAGGCCAACGCTCATGAACCGGTGGACCGCAATCATCATCCAGGAGCTCCTGTGTACGGCTCGTGAGCGGCTTCCCCAGCTGCTGCTGGCCGTCTTTGTGGGCATGATTGCCGCGTCGGCATTCATTGGTTCCTCGGCGCGGGCGAGTGTGGCAGGGGTTTACCGTGAAGTGGTGCGCCAGGGCCTGACTGCCGCGCCCAACCCCTTTGATGCGCTCTCACCGCTGTACTACGCACGCAACACGGTCATCTACATTGTCCTCATCGGGGCGCTGCTGGCCATCGTCATCGGTGTCCGCTCCACGTTGCGGGACCGGCAGGCCCGGACCGCGGACCTGATCCTCTCCCGCGACGTGCGCCCCTCCCACTATCTGGGGGCGAAACTCACCGGGTTGGCGTTATTCATCCTGGCTCTGCTGGCTGTATCGGCAGTGATCAACATCGGATGCATCAGCATCGTGACCGGCCATGCCATGTCCTTCGATGACGGGGCACGGATTGCCAGCCTCTACGCTGTAGCGTGGCTGTTTATGCTCCCCTTCGTGGGCCTGGGCATGGCCTCCGGGATCTGCTCGTCCTCCTCCACCACAGCACTGCTCGTACCCATCGTGATTTGGAGCGTGATGATTTTCATCTTGCCGCTGCTGGGCACGGCAGCCCATCCGGTCTCCCTGCTCAACCCCGTGGCCGCACCGCCTGCCGCCCAATCCGGATTCTTCGCCGTCACCAGCAGCCTGGTCGCCCCGCTGTCCCTGGGCGAACAATTCAAGCACGTCAGCGCGTTGATCCTTTCCGACCCGCAGGCCACCGGCACCATGACCAGCGGCCTCCTGATCATCGCCGCCTTCGCCGCGGCCGGCTGCGCCGCCGCCACCATGACCGGCCGGGTACGGATGAGGAGTGAACTCCATGACTGAAACGCTGACCCTGGCTCACAAGGAGCTCACGGACCTGCGCCGCAACCGTTTCATGGTCGTGCTGTTCGCATTTCTGGCCGTCACTGTCGTCCTGTCCGTGGTTGTAGCCTCAGCGGACTTCCGCCTCAAGATCGCCGACTACCACCACTACCTCGATGCCCTGGCCGCGTCAGGCAATGCAGCCGCTGTCCCTGCCCCGCAACTGTTTCCCCTGCAAATGCTCCGGGGCGGAATTGAATACCTGGAAATCATCGGAAGCCTGTTCGCCGTCGTGCTCGGGTATTCAATGATCACCAAGGAAAAGGGACGGGGCACGCTGCAATTGATTTTCAGCCGCCCCCTGGGACGGTATGCCTTCGCGGGAGGAAAAATCCTCGCCCTGGTCCTTCTTTGGACAGCCACCGTGACGGGCCTGTTCATCGTCATCACCGCCACGTTGCTGCTCGTGGGCAACGCACCACTTCAAGGCGGGGACTACCTCCGTCTAGCCCTGGCCGCAGCGCACACCATCGCGTACCTCATCATCTGGTCACTGCTGGCTATGGCTCTGGCCTCGCTAACCCGCCGCACCGGAACCGGGCTGATCCTGGCGCTGGTCCTTTGGCTGATCGTGGTCCTGATCATCCCCCAAATCGGGGACACCATGGACCCGGACAACCAGATTCCCGGCGGTCTTTTCGCGTCCCTGCAAGTCGATGCATCCCATGAACAAGCTGTCATGGCCCACTTCACCGGCTACGAAACCACCCGGGACCTGATCGAACAAAGCTCAGTGACCAAACAATACGAACGTGCCACGTTCGCCTACCTGGGCATCAAAACCGAATACAACCAACAACCCCTGGGATTCATCTGGGCCGGAACATTCAACAACACCCTCTGGCTCCTGGCCGGACTAGCCCTCTCCGTCAGTGCAGCACTGCTGGCCGCCACCAAGAAAACCATCCTACGAAAGGCCCCCTGACATGAAAAACTTCCTCCGCCCCGCCTCCGTTGCGGCCGCAGCCCTGATCGCACTCGGCTCCTTGGCTGCCTGCGGCTCCAACACAAACCCCGCCCAACCAGCGGTGAGCAGCTCAGCGGTGACCGTCCTACCCGTCACCTCAAACCCCATGCCAACCACCGGCACCAAACCCGGCCTAACCATTACGAATGCCATCGCCGAAAACAACGTCAATCCGACGACGAAAGCCCCCGTGGCAGACCGGCTGCAGTTCGACCTCACAAATTCATCCACCGAACCGATGACAGGCCTGGCCGTCTACTACACGATGAAAGACACCACCAGCGGAAAGTCCGAGTCCTACTACCAAAAACTCACCGGTCTCACCCTCGCCCCGGGGCAGAAGGAAACCATCTACTTCGACAACGGCGCCGGTCCCGGCCACTACCCGGACAACAAATACAGCCTCTACCGAAGCTCGACAAACAAAGTCACCATCACCATCCTCGCCCACGCCACCGGCTACGCCACCGCGTCGGGAACAGCCACGAAATCCGTGGGAACAGGGGAAGTCGTTGGGGGCTAAAGCAACTACCGCGGCCGCCACGTACACCCAGGGGCTGCACAGCTTCCACCATGGTGATTCCATTAGACGCCGGCAGACTTGGGTTCACAATGGAACCAGTGAATGGCGAAGCCAGACTAAACCCGCGATTCACGCGGACAGCCCAGAGCAGTGGCAGGGGAAAGGATTGCCATGAACGAGCATGAAAGGGGGATGCCCCGGCGCCGGATGTTGACCCTGGGGGTTGGAGCCCTCGGTGCGGCAGCCCTGACTGGATGCACCAATACCCCAAAAGTCGTTGCCACCAGCGCCGTGCATCCACCAGCGCCGTCAATGCCAACGCGGCCCAAGCCTTCACCCGCGGCGGCAGGATTGCCCGGCATGCCGCCGGTCACCGATCCGCACAACGTATACGCACTGGCCGGCGCCAACATGCTCACCGAAGCCGTCAAAGCGGACCGGCCGCTGGTCTACGTTCCCCACAACATCTCCGGCGACGTCTGGGTCATCGATCCGTCGACTTTCGCCGTGGTGGCAAAATATCCGGTCGGCAAGGAGCCCCAACATGTGGTCCCCTCCTACGACATGCGCACGCTCTACGCCACCGCTGACATCAGCAACCAGCTGTTGCCGTTCGACCCGCGCACGGGCCTGCCGGGAAAGCCGATCCCGGCAATCGCCCCTTACAACCTGTACTTCACTCCTGACGGGCGCTTCGCCATCGTTGTGGCCGAAGCCAGGGCGGAACTTGTCTGGTACGACCCCCACACCTGGCGCCAGCAGGGGATCACGAAAGTCCCCGGATGTGCCGGAATCGACCATGCCGACTTTTCCCTGGACGGCCGCACTGCCGTGTTCACGGCGGAATTTTCAGGCCGCGTGGCCGTGGTCGACGTCGTCTCGCACCGGGTGCTGCGTACCATCGACATGCCACACAGGAACACCCACATGGGGCCCCAAGACATCAAGATCGCCCCGGACGGCTCTTGTTACTTTATCGCCGACTCCGACGAGGGCGGACTGTGGGTCCTTGACGGGGCTGCCACCCGGGTGGAACGGTTCATTCGCACCGGGAAGGGCGCACACGGGCTGTACTTCTCCCGTGATGCCAAGCTTTTATACGTGACGAACCGGTTGGAAGGAAGCATCAGCGTGCTCGATGCGTACACCGGAGCCGCCGTCACAAAATGGCATATACCCGGTGGGGGCAGTCCGGACATGGGCAATGTGAACGCTGACGGATCGCAATTATGGCTCTCCGGCCGCTACGACAGCGTCGTGTACGTTCTCTCCACCAAGGACGGTGCGTTGATCCGCAAGATCCCGGTAGGCCGCCAACCGCACGGCCTGTGCATCTGGCCCCAACCGGGTCGTTACAGCCTGGGGCACACAGGAATAACACGGTAAGGAAACCACCATCCATGTCAAATGAAATATGCCTTTCGTGTTCCACGGGATCTACCTTGCCACGGCACCGT
>NZ_JAJLOZ010000064.1:0-25488 GCF_025548615.1 Arthrobacter sp. A2-55
CGTTGTTCAGCGGCAGGCGGCCGAAGTCGGCCTGCATCTCGGCGAGGGAGCCGTAGACGTCGGTGCGGGGGTACTCGGGGTCGTCGGACTGCCAGACGGGGATGGGGCTGCCCCAGTAGCGGTTGCGGCTGATGGACCAGTCGCGGGCGTTGGCCAGCCACTTGCCGAACTGGCCGTCCTTGACGTTGCCGGGGATCCAGTTGATGTCCTGGTTCAGTTCCAGCATGCGGTCCTTGAACTTCGTCACCTCCACGTACCAGGAGGATATGGCGCGGTAGATCAGGGGCGTGCGGCAGCGCCAGCAGTGCGGGTAGCTGTGCACGTAGCTGGCCTGGCGCAGCAGGCGGCCGGCGTCGCGGACCACGCGGGTGATGGTTTTGTTCGCGTCAAAGACCTGCACGCCGGCGATGTCGTTGAGCGGGCCGCCCTCAAACAGGGGCAGGAACTTGGCGCCTTCGTCCACAGAGAGCACCACGGGGATGCCGTACTTCTCGCAGGTCTTTTGGTCCTCTTCACCATAGGCGGGCGCCTGGTGGACAATGCCCGTGCCGTCGGTGGTGGTGACATAGTCAGCCACCAGAACCTGCCAGGACTTGGCCGTGCCGTACTTTTCATCGTCGGCAAAGTAGTCCCACAGCGGCTGGTACTTCAGGCCCTCCAGCTCGGCTCCCACGTAGGTGGCGGTGACGGCGGCGGCCGCGGCAGCCGCGTCGTCGTACCCCAGGTCCTTGGCATGGGCGCCCACCAGGTCTGCGGCGAGCAGGAACTTTTCCGCGGACGGGTTTCCGGTGGTTGAGCCCGTCGAAACCCCATTGGGGCCAACAGGCACGACGGCGTAGCTCACCGCAGGCCCCACGGCCAGGGCCTGGTTGGTGGGCAGGGTCCAGGGGGTGGTGGTCCAGGCGATCGCGGCCACGCCGGCGAGCTCCTTGGACAGCTCGGATTCGCCTGCCAGCAGGGGGAAGGTGACGGTGACGGTCTGGTCCTGGCGGTCCTTGTAGACGTCCTCGTCCATGCGCAGCTCATGGTTGGAGAGGGGCGTCTCATCCTTCCAGCAGTAAGGGAGCACGCGGTAGCCGTTGTAGGTCAGGCCCTTTTCGTGCAGCTGCTTGAACGCCCAGAGCACGGATTCCATGTACTCGACGTTGAGCGTCTTGTAGTCGTTGTCGAAGTCCACCCAGCGGGCCTGGCGGGTGACGTATTCCTGCCATTCGCCGGCGTACTTCATGACGGAGGAACGGCAGGCGTCATTGAACTTGTCGATGCCCATGGCCTCGATCTGCTTCTTGTCCGTCATGCCCAGCTGCTTCATGGCCTCCAGCTCGGCGGGCAGTCCGTGGGTGTCCCAGCCGAAGCGGCGCTCCACCCGGCGGCCGCGCTGGGTCTGGTAGCGGGCCACGAGGTCCTTGGCGTAGCCGGTGAGCAGGTGGCCGTAGTGGGGCAGGCCGTTGGCGAAGGGAGGTCCGTCGTAGAAGACGAATTCGTTGGAGCCGTCGGTGCCGGCATCCCGGGCGTCGATGCTGGCCTGGAAGGTGCCGTCTTCCGCCCAGTACTTCAGGACCAGTTCCTCCACTTCCGGGAAACGCACGGAAGCTGGCACATGGTTGGATTCGGCATGGAGGCCATGGGCCGCGGTTGCCTTCGGGAAGTGGGTCATCACATCATCCTGGTGGTGGGCGATCAATTCAGGATGCAAGGACGGCTTGCGCCGCGGTACCACCTCGCTTGCCGCCCTCCGGTTTCACCCTTTGCGCGGCCGCTCATTAGCTGCTGTGACGGGCTTACCCGTCCGGTTCTACCAGCCCTTTGTGCGGGGCGTTCTTCCGGAAGCTCACCGGTGATGGCCGGGTCAAAGCTTTGCTTCACATCCTACGGGATGCGGGCCGCTGCCCGCATCCCGCCTGCTGTGGCGCGGGCGGCGCGCCCGCTCAGCTGGTGCGGATGAGCTTATGGTTGGCGGCCTGGGCCACGGGCCGGATCACAATCTGGTCCAGGTTGATGTGGTGGGGAAGCCCGACGGCGTAACCCACCACTTCCGCCACGTCGCCGGCAGTCAGCGGCTTTTCCACGCCCTGGTAGACCTTCTCCGCCGCTTCCTTGTCGCCGCCCAGCCGGTTGAGCGCAAACTCCTCCGTGGCCACCAGGCCGGGTGCCACCTCGATGACGCGCAGGTTGTTTTCCACTTCCTCCAGACGCAGTGCGTTGGTGATGGCGTGCTGGGCAAACTTGGCTGCGTTGTATCCGGAGCCGCCTTCGTAGGCCACCAACCCCGCGGTGGATGTCAGGTTCAGCACGGTGCCGCTGCGGTGCGCCCGGAGGGCGGGGAGGAACGCCTGCGTCACTTTCAGTGTGCCCATGACGTTGACCTGGAACATCCACTCCCAGTCGTCGGCATGCGCGCTGGCAAGCCGGTCCACGCCGCGGGCGCCTCCGGCCACGTTGATCAGCGTGTCGAGGCCGCCATGGTCGGCAACGAAGGCGGCGAGGGACTCAACGTCGTCGTCGCGGGTCACGTCGGCAGCGAAGGCCAGGGCGCCGGTTTCTGCTGCCAGGGCTTCGAGGCGGTCCGCGCGGCGGGCCACGGCCACCACGTGCCAGCCGTCGGCGCGGAGCTTGCGGACGGTGGCAGCGCCGATGCCGGAACTGGCGCCGGTGACTACTGCATGATGGAAGGGGGCGTTATCAGTCATGCTCCCAATGTATCGCGCAGCTGGGAATGTTTTGTCTAGTCCAGTTTTGTCTCCACGCCGTTGAGGAAGTCCAGCAGCACGGCGGCCTGGTTCTGCAGGTGGTCCTTCGCGCTGTAGAGCAGAACCACCTTCCCGTGCTCCCCGACCAGGCTGCGGATCTCCGCGACGGCCGGGTTGTGTTCCAGCTCCGCCCGGTAGTCCGCGACGAATGCGGCAAAGTGCTCCGGCTGGTGTCCGAAGGCGTTGCGCACCCCGGTGCTGGGGCCCGCCTCCTTGAGCCAGACGTCAATGCGGTCCTTTTTGATCCCCCGCGGCCACAACCTGTCCACCAAGACACGGTATTCATCCGGTTCGGGTTCCTCATACACTCGCAAAATCCTCAGTGTGCCCATGTTCGCATCATAGCCCCGGGATGTGTGCGCCCTGCCCGTCCCCTGCCACCGGCTGTCTCCACTTGGATGGCCATGAAACGCCGGCGCCAAGTACCCAAAGAGTCCGCAAAGCTGTCACACGGTGGCACTGGCCGGAGAAGTTGAATCTATGGCTCACTCGTCAAGGCCGTGCACCGGCTTGGCGTTCGCCGGGGGTTCTCCAACCTCGCTGATGGTGTGGCCGCTGCAGGCCGTTTTGGTTACGGTGGCCTGCTCAATGCGGGACACGGTAAACCACCGTATTGCCTCGCGCATTCGGCACCATCCAACCAGGTACCACTGGCCGTTCGTGGAAGCGAACAGTACTGGCTCGACGTCACGGACGGTTGTACTCCCGGCCTTGGATGTGTGGCGAATGCGGACTACTCTTTGCTCGGCCATCGCCTCCTCCAATGCCGACTTGGTGGCCCGCGAGGACAAGGCAGGAGCGTTGACCCACACGCGGCGGGCCAGCTCGTCAGCCCTTGCCCGGGTTCTGGGATCCAGGACGTCCAGGATTTTCTGCACACCGGCGGCTGCCAGATCGGCGTAGGGGGCATCAGCAGCAGCGGACACGGCCGCCATGAGCGCCACAGCCTGCGCCGGTGACAGGGTGACAGGTGGCAGGGACGCGCCGCTGGCCATTCCGTAACCACCACCAGGACCTGGGCGCGACCATAGCGGCGCACCGCTGTTCTCCAGCGAATCGAGGTCCCTCTTGACTGTGCGCACGGACACAGCGAACTCTCTCGCCAACCGTTCAGCCGAGATTCCCCGCGCGCCGCTGCGGCGCAACATCTCGGATAGGGCAATGAGCCTTTCTGCCCGCTTCACGGTTCAATCCCGGATAAATTCATGACATAAATAGTGACATACTCTTGTCCGCAGGGCGTGCGAGGGTTGTGGCATGACAACCACCATTGCCTCTCCAACCGTCATCCTCATCGCCGGCCACTGGCTGGGTGCCTGGGCGTGGGACGAAGTCCTTGAGCACCTGAAATCGGACCTCCCCGGTGCCATCGCCATGACGCTGCCCGGTCTCGACGTGAACGATCCTTGGCGTGCGACTCGAACCCTCGACGCCCAGGCCGAAGCGATCCTGGCCGTCATTGCCCAACACGGCAATCAGCCTGCACTGCTCGTGGCCCACAGTGGGGCCAATGCCCCCGTCAGCCTTGTCATGGACCGGCATCCTGAGCTTGTCCGCCGGGTGCTGTGGGTCGACTCCGGCCCCGTGGCGACGGGAACTGCCTTCGCCCCGGACTTCCCGGAGGAGTTGGACGAGCTTGTTCTGCCGCCCTTCCCCGTCCTCGCACAGCAGGCGAGCCTTGAAGACCTGAGCGCAGGGATGCTCGAGCGTTTTCGGGCCCTTGCCGTTCCTGAGCCCGGCCCCGTGCTCCGTCAACCCATCGTGCTCAGCAACGAGGCCCGCCGCAAGATCCACACGACCTTGGTCTGTTGCTCAATCCCCAGCGCGCAAGTGTTGGAGCTGGCCCAAACCGGCCATCCCAGGTTCGCCGAAGTCGCGAATTTCGAACATCTCCACATGATCGACCTCCCCACGGGCCATTGGCCCATGTGGAGCATTCCACGCGACCTTGCCAAGGTGCTTGCTTCGGAGACTGCTCGAAGCAGCTGAACTCCCGGCACGAACCGGCCGTTCCCCGCAAGCTCACGGCAGCTTTGC
Organism: Arthrobacter sp. A2-55; assembly: GCF_025548615.1. Classification (NCBI taxonomy): domain Bacteria; kingdom Bacillati; phylum Actinomycetota; class Actinomycetes; order Micrococcales; family Micrococcaceae; genus Arthrobacter; species Arthrobacter sp. A2-55. Next base: position 4,788 of record NZ_JAJLOZ010000064.1, read on the forward strand.
TCCCCACCCAGCAGCTTTTGAAGCTGCCGGGGAGGAAACGCCGCATGATGCCCATACCTGCCGCGCATAGTGCAGGCAAGATCCCCTGAATCTTGGGTTCGGGCCAACTCGTGAAAGAATTGCCAAATGGCTGAAAACATTCCGGGCACAGACACGCCCGCACCCACGAGCACCGTTCCCGACAAGCCGGCCCTTGAAGGCCTTGAAGAGTCCCTGACCAGGCGCTGGCTCGATGAGGGGACCTACAAGTTTGACCGCGAGACCACGCGGGAGCAGGTGTACTCCATTGACACTCCCCCGCCCACGGCTTCCGGTTCTCTGCACGTGGGGCACATGTTCTCCTACACCCAGACGGACGTGCTGGCCCGCTTCCAGCGCATGAACGGCAAGAATGTTTTCTACCCCATGGGCTGGGACGACAACGGCCTGCCCACCGAACGCCGCGTGCAGAACTACTACGGCGTCCGCTGTGACCCGAAAATCCAGTACGACGCCGGCTACCGGCCGCCCGCCACGCCCGCCAAGAACCAGCGCGACTTTGACGTGGTCTCGCGCAGGAACTTCATCGAGCTCTGCGAAGAGCTGGCCGTGGAGGACGAGAAGGTCTTTGAGAACCTTTTCCAGACCCTGGGCCTGTCCGTTGACTGGGACCTGACGTACAGGACCATCGACGACCACTCCCGGGCCGTTTCCCAGCGCGGCTTCCTGGAGAACCTTGCCGCCGGCGACGCCTATATGGCCGAAGCGCCGACCCTGTGGGATGTCACGTTCCGCACTGCCGTGGCCCAGGCCGAGCTGGAAGACCGCGAAATGCCCGGTGCCTACTACCGGTATCCGTTCTTCGCCGAAGACGGCACCAAGATCTACATCGAGACCACCCGTCCCGAACTGCTGGCAGCGTGCTCCGCACTGGTGGCCAACCCGGACGACGAGCGCTACCAGCCGCTGTTCGGCAAAAAGGTCACCTCGCCGCTGTTCGGCGTCGAGGTTGAAGTTCGCGCCCACCCGCTGGCCAAGGCAGACAAGGGCTCCGGCATCGCCATGGTGTGCACCTTCGGCGACCTGACCGACGTCACGTGGTGGCGTGAACTGCAGTTGCCCACCCGTGCCATTGTGGGCCGCGACGGCCGCATCATCGGCGACACCCCCGCCTGGGTCACGTCCGAGGAAGGCCGGGCCAACTACGCAGCCATCGCCGGGAAGACGGTCTTCAGCGCCAAGGAAGGCGTGGTTGCCATGCTGTCCGAGGCAGGGCTGCTGGACGGCGAGCCGAAGAAGATCATGCACCCCGTGAACTTCTTCGAAAAGGGCGACAAGCCCCTGGAAGTGGTCACCTCCCGCCAGTGGTACATCCGCAACGGCGGCCGCGACGCCGACCGCCGCGAACGCCTGATCAACCGCGGCAAGGACATCGAATTCCATCCGTCGTTCATGCGTTCGCGCTATGACAACTGGATTTCCGGGCTGAACGGCGACTGGCTGGTTTCCCGCCAGCGCTTCTTTGGCGTGCCCGTCCCCGTCTGGTACCCGCTCGACGCCGATGCCAACCCGGACTACGACCATCCCATCCTGCCCGGCACCGACCAGCTTCCCGTCGATCCGGCAGCGGATGCGGCCCCCGGCTACACCGAGGACCAGCGCAACGAACCGGGCGGCTTCATTGGCGACGCGGACGTGCTCGACACCTGGGCCACCTCCTCCCTGACCCCGCAGATTGTGGGCGGCTGGAGCCAGGACGAGGACCTCTTCTCGAAGGTCTTCCCCTTCGACCTGCGCCCCCAGGGCCACGACATCATCCGCACCTGGCTGTTTTCCTCCGCTGTGCGCGCCGACGCCCTGCAGGACGGCGCCCCGTGGAAGCATGCCGCCATCTCCGGCTGGATCCTGGACCCGGATCGCAAGAAAATGTCCAAGTCGAAGGGCAACGTGGTGGTCCCCACCGACGTGCTCAACGACTTTGGCGCCGACGCCGTCCGCTACTGGGCCGCGTCCGCCAGGCTCGGGGCCGACACGGCGTACGAGATTGCGCAGATGAAGATTGGCCGCCGCCTGGCGATCAAACTGCTCAACGCCTCCAAGTTTGTCCTGAACCTGGGCGCCACGGAAGCCAATGTGCTCACGGGCGCCACTGAGGTGGCCAGCAACCCCCTGGACCGGGCGGTGCTGGCCCAGCTGGCCGACGTCGTGCGCCAGTCAACGGCGGCGTTTGAAAAATACGACTATGCCAAAGCCCTCCAGATCACCGAAAGCTTCTTCTGGCATTTCACTGACGACTACGTGGAACTGATCAAGGACCGCGCGTACGGTGCGGCCGGCGAGGCGGGGAAGGCGTCCGTCCTTGCAGCGCTGGCCACCACGCTGGATTCGCTGCTGCGCCTGTTTGCCCCGTTCCTGCCGTTCGCCACGGAAGAAGTGTGGAGCTGGTGGCGCACCGGTTCCGTCCACCGCGCGCCGTGGCCGGCCGCCATTGACGTGCTCGACGGCGACACCACCATGCTGTCAACAGTCGGGGACGCGCTGGGCGGCATCCGCAAGGCCAAGTCCGAGGCCAAGGTCAAGCAGCGCACCCAGGTGCTCTCGGCCACCGTGACGGCCACGGCGGCCAAGGCTGCGCAGCTTGCTGCCGGTCTCGGGGACCTGAAGGCGGCGGCAAATGCGGAGGCCATCACCGTGGTGGCCGGGACAGGCGAACTCACCGTGTCCGACGTCGTGCTGGCGCCGGCGGAAGAGCCCGTCCAGGCCTAGTCCCGGCCTGACGAAACCCGGGCCAGCTTCTTCAGGCCCTTGCGGGGCGGCACCCGCACCGGCTCCGGCCAGCGGGGTGTGAGCGTGTCGCCCAGGGTAACCCCGCGGAGTTTGCGCGCAAACATGGGCAGCACCCAGTCCCGGATCCACCGCCATTGGTCCCGTCCCCAGTCCTGCCAACTGGGGGCGGGACCTTCCGCCTTCTCCTTGAGCGTGATGGCATGCGGCACCTCCAGCACCTCCAGCACCCGGGCGGCCAGGTACTTGTGGCCGGCCTTGGACATGTGAAGCCTGTCGACGCACCACATGCGCGGGTCGCGGTAGGCACCGAACTCCGCGTAGTCAACCACGTCGGCACCGTGGCGGGCCGCGATCTGCCGGACGCCGTCGTTGTACTGGTGGTTCTTGCGGCGCAGGGGTGACAGTACGGCGGAGACCTCCACGTCGTAGCCGGTGAACAGGACCAGCCGCGCCCCCGTGGCGGCGAGCCGGCCTACCAGGAACTCGTAGTCGGCCAGGATGTCCGGCACCCGTGTCCCGACGTCCATGATGTCGTTGCCGCCGGCATAGAGGGTGACGAGGGTCGGTTCCATGGCCACGGCCGGCCCCAGCTGTTCGGCAATGATGTGCCGGAGCCGCTTGCTGCGGATGGCCAGGTTGGCGTATTCCCAGCCCGGCTCATGGCGTGCCAGCCCCTCCGCCACCCGGTCCGCCCAGCCGCGAACCCCGTTGGGCAGGTGCCGGGACGTATCCCCCACGCCTTCCGTGAAGGAGTCCCCCAGGGCCACATACCGCCGTGCTGCACCCAATTTACGCCACGGGGCTGCTGGTGCGGGGCTGCTGCGCCCCCATGCCGCAATAGTCCCAGCCGGCCCGCCGCCAGGCCGCCGCATCCAGGGCGTTGCGCCCGTCCAGCACCACGGCGCGGGCCATGGCGGCCGCCGCCTCTTCCGGGTCCAGCCCCGTGAACTCAGGCCATTCCGTCAGGAGCACGGCCAGCTCGGCCCCGCGCAGGGCGTCAAGCGGCTCGGCTTCAAAGGCCAGCTGCGGACACTGGAGCCTTGCGTTGCCCAGCGCCTGGGGATCGGTCACCGTTACCACCGCGCCCTGTGCCGCCAGCTGCAGGGCAACGTCCAGCGCGGGTGAATCGCGGATGTCGTCCGTGCCGGGCTTGAAGGCCGCGCCGAGGATGGTGATGCGCCGCCCTTCCACGCTTCCCCCGCACAGCCGCACGGCCCGCTCCGCCGCCCTGAACCTGGCGTCCGCGTTGATGCCGTCCACCAGCGACAGCAGCTCATCCAGTGACTCCACGCCGCGCTGCTGCGCCTGGGACCGGAAGGAACGCAGGTCCTTGGGGAGGCATCCCCCGCCGAATCCCGCGCCGGCCTGCAGGTAGCGGCCGCCGATGCGGCCGTCATGCCCCAGCGCCTCGGAAAGCCGGACGACGTCGGCACCGGCGTCCTCGCAAAACTCACCCACGACGTTGATGAAGGAGAGCTTCAGGGCCAGGAACGCGTTCGCCGCAACCTTGATCAGTTCGGCCGTGGCGAAGTCGGTGACCACCCGCGGGGTGCCGCGGTCCAGCACGGCCGCATAAACGGCGTCGAGCACGGAAACGGGGCCGTCACCGGCCACCCCGTACACCAGCCGGTCCGGCAGCAGCGAGTCCTGCACGGCCGTGCCCTGGCGCAGGAACTCCGGGTTCCAGGCCAGCTCGGCACCCGTGCCGGACAGGTACCCGGCCACGGCGTTCGCCGTGCCCACCGGCACCGTCGACTTGCCCACTACCAGGGCGCCTGGCCGCACGTGCGGGCGCAGGGCGGCAACGGCGTCGAGCAGCTGCGAGAGGTCTGCGGCGTTGGCGGTCTTGGACTGCGGCGTGCCCACGCACAGGAAGTGGACCTCCGCTGCGGCCAGCCGGGCAGGATCCGCCGTGAACTCAAGCCGGCCGGCGTCCAGGCCCTCCCGCAGGAGGGGTTCCAGGCCCGGTTCGTGGAACGGCGCCCGGCCGCCGGCCAGCAGGGCCACCCGGGCGCTGTCGTTGTCCAGGCCCACCACGTCGTGGCCCATGGACGCCAGCGTGGCCGCGTGGACGGCACCAAGATAGCCGCAGCCGATAACCGATATTTTCATTTGTTCCCCTTCAGGGCGGTTGCTTGCAGGCGGTTTTCCGCCATGGCCTCGCCATACAGCCCGACCAGCCGGCTGCAGACCGCCTCCCAGGTCCGCCCCTGGACCTGGGCCAGGGCCGCCGCGCCGAACGCGGCCCGCTTGGCGTCGTCACCCGTCAGGTCAGTGACATAGCCGCGCAGCTGGGCCAGGTCGCCCGGCTGGTACAGCCAGCCGGTGCGGGAGGAATCAACCAGGTCCACCGGCCCGCCGCGGCCGGTCGCCACCACGGGAACGCCGGACGCCATGGCCTCCTGGATGGTTTGGCAGAACGTTTCCAGTTCGCCCGGGTGGACAAACAAGTCAAAGGACGCAACCGCCGCAGCCAGCTCCTCCCCACCGAGGAAGCCGGTGAAGTGGGCCTCCGGGAGCAACTCCTGCAGTGCCTGGCGGCGGGGTCCGTCCCCCACAATGACCAGCCGGGTGTTGGGGATTCCGGCCAGGGCTGCCAGGTCTTCAAGCTGCTTCTCCAGCGCCAGCCGGCCCACGTACCCGATGATCCGCTCGCCGCCGGGAGCCACCCTGGACCGGAAGGCGGGGCTCCGCTTGCCGGGGTGGAAGCGTTCCAGGTCAACGCCGCGGCGCCAGAGCTCCACCCGGGGAATGCCATGCCCGCGCAGCTGGTTCACCGAGTCCGACGACGGCGCCAGGGTTTTGGTGGCCGCCATGTGGATGCGCTCCACCCTGCTCCAGGCCCAGTTTTCCAAAAAGGGCATGCCGTATTTCGCGGCATATCCGGGAACGTCGGTCTGGTACACGGCCACGGTGGGGATGCCCAGCTGCTTCGCCGCCCGCACGGCGCGCCACCCCAGGACGAACGGGGAGGCCAGGTGGACCACGTCCGGGCCAAAGTCGGCCAGCAGTGCCTTGACCCGGGCCACACCGCCGACTGCAACGCGTATGGTGCGGTAGCCCGTGACAGGAATGGCAGGCAGGCGGTGGACCGCTGCGCCTTCGACTGTCCCCGGGGCGTCTTCCGGCGTGGACGGGGCTATGACCAGCACTTCGTCACCCCGGCTGGCCAGGAATTGGAGGATTTTCAACAGGGAATGGGTGACCCCATTCATTTCCGGCAGGAACGATTCAGCAACTATGGCAACCTTCACGCTTCCACCATGGCGGGCCAAGGTGGCCGCCGGCCGGTGCTGGGGAGTCCCGGCGGTGAAGAGTGGGTTAACGCCTGCCCCCGCTGAGGGCAAAGGGGAAGCCCCATCGGCATTTTGCCGTCGGTGGGGCTTCGGCTTTCGGCCACTGCGTGACGTGCGGTGGTCTTGCGGACTCCATTGCCTTTCAGTGCATTTAGCCGCGTCACCGGCTTCCAGTTCCTAGTTTCACGGGACTGCCGCCATGGGCGGTATCCCAATGTATCAATCGGTTCTGTCGCTGAATCTCTGGTGTCTGCACCCTCTCCCGAAGGATGGGGTAAGAAAAAGTATGCGCCTGTCCAATGGCAAAAACAAGGGCAGGGACGGACCAGTTTTTGTAACCGGCCCGTCCCCGCCCTTCCTGCAGTCTGCTAGCCGAACTGCGGGCTCTCGGTGCGGCTCCGCTTGATCTCAAAGAAGTAGGGGAAGCTGGCCAGTGCCACCGTGGCATCCCACAGTTTCCCGGCGTCCTCGCCGCGCGGAATGCGCGTGATGACGGGGCCAAAGAATGCCGTGCCGTTAAAGGCCACGACGGGCGTACCCACGTCCTGGCCAACCTTGTTGATCCCCTCGGCGTGGCTGGCCCGCAGGGCGGCGTCGTGCACGTCGGTGGTGGCGGCCTGCGCCAGTTCGGCGGGCAGTCCGACTTCCGCCAGTGCCTTGGCGACCACGTCGGTGAGGTCCTTGTTGGCGTGGATGTGGATCTGGGTTCCCATGGCGTCGTAGAGGGGCTTGATGACAGAGGGGCCGTGTTCCTCGGCGGCGGCAATGATGACGCGCACGGGTCCCCAGGCGCGGGCCACGTGGGCCTTGTATGCTTCGGAGATGTCTTCCTTGTGCTCATTGAGCACCGACAGGCTCATGACATGCCAGTCCACGGTGATGTTGCGAACCTTCTCCACCTCTCCGATCCAGCGGGAGGTCACCCACGCAAACGGGCAGGTGGGGTCAAACCAGAAGTCTGCCTTTTCGGCGGTGGCAACATCATTGTGGGACACGGTTTCAGACACAGCGGTCTCCTTCGTCAACTGAGGAATGTGCGTACGTGGCACGCCTATCAGTGCCAACGGAAAATCAGGCGGACTTGTTCCTGCGCTTGGCCACAACATCGTGGGGAATCAAATTTGGTTCCGCCTTCTTGAGGACGGCCTCGGCAGTGACCACCACGGTGGCAATGTCTTCGCGGCTGGGCAGGTCAAACATGACGGGCAGCAGGACTTCCTCCAGGATGGCCCGCAGGCCGCGGGCCCCTGTGCCCCGCGCCAGGGCGAGGTCGGCAATGGCAGCCAGGGCGCCGTCGTCGAACTCCAAGTCCACGCCGTCCAGGGTGAACATCTTTTGGTACTGCTTGACCAGGGCGTTTTTGGGCTCGGTGAGGATTTGGATCAGGGCGGTGCGGTCCAGCTGGGTCACGGTGGTGATGACGGGCAGCCGGCCGATGAACTCCGGGATCAGCCCAAACTTCAGCAGGTCTTCGGGCATGACGTCGGCGTAGGTGGCCTCGGACTGCTTGAGGGCGCTGAGGGGGGCGCCGAAGCCGATGCCCTTCTTGCCTGCCCGGGAGCCGATGATGTCCTCGAGTCCGGCGAAGGCGCCGGCCACAATGAACAGCACGTTGGTGGTGTCGATCTGGATGAATTCCTGGTGGGGGTGCTTGCGCCCGCCCTGCGGCGGCACCGAGGCGACGGTGCCCTCGAGGATTTTCAGCAGGGCCTGCTGCACGCCCTCCCCGGAAACGTCGCGGGTGATCGAAGGGTTCTCGGACTTGCGGGAGATCTTGTCGATCTCGTCAATGTAGATGATGCCCTGCTCGGCCTTCTTGACGTCGAAGTCGGCGGCCTGGATGAGCTTGAGGAGGATGTTCTCCACGTCCTCGCCCACGTAGCCGGCTTCCGTCAGGGCCGTGGCGTCGGCAACGGCGAACGGGACGTTCAGGCGGCGCGCCAGGGTTTGGGCCAGGTATGTCTTGCCGCAGCCCGTGGGGCCCACCAGAAGGATGTTGGACTTGGCGATCTCCACCTCGTCATGGACGCCTCCGGCCAGGGTGGTCGACTTGACGGCGTGGCCGGACTGGATCCGCTTGTAGTGGTTGTAGACGGCCACGGCCAGGGAACGCTTGGCCGGTTCCTGGCCAATGACGTATTCCTGCAGGAAGTCAAAGATTTCCCGCGGCTTGGGCAGTTCAAAGGCGTCAAGGTCGGCCACTTCGGCCAGTTCCTCGTCAATGATCTCATTGCACAGTTCAATGCATTCGTCACAGATGTAGACGCCCGGTCCGGCGATGAGCTTGCGGACCTGCTTTTGGCTTTTGCCGCAGAAGGAACACTTCAGCAGATCAGTGCTTTCGCCCATTCTGGCCATGCGTGCTTCCTTCCGCGGATGGAACGGAACGCCAGCTCCGTGCCATTGCTGTTCAAACTGTCGTGTCGCAAAACGGGACGCGGTGCGTGCCCGCTTTGCATGATGGTTCCACTCTAGGCCAAGCCACTGACATTGGGCGGAAACCAAACGCCGGGGCGCCCTGGTTTGCGGCGCCCCGGCGTCGGGATTTTCTGCTGGCTAGCGGGCGGCTATCGCTGCGGGCTTGATCTTGCGCGGCGCCAGCACCTCGTCGATCAGGCCGTAGTCCTTGGCCTGCGCGGCGGTGAGGATGTTGTCGCGCTCAATGTCGTTGCTGACCTGCTCGGGTGTGCGCCCGGAGTGCTCCGAGAGCGTGTTTTCCAGCCATTCGCGCATCCGCATGACCTCATTGGCCTGGATTTCCAGGTCGGAGGCCTGGCCGCCCTGGCCGCCGGAAAGGGCAGGCTGGTGGATCAGCACGCGGGCGTTCGGCAGCGCCAGGCGCTTGCCGGGGGATCCGGCGGCGAGCAGCACCGCCGCTGCGGAGGCCGCCTGGCCCAGGCACACGGTCTGGATCTCGGGGCGGATGAACTGCATCGTGTCGTAAATGGCCGTCATCGCCGTAAACGATCCGCCGGGCGAGTTGATGTAGAGCGTAATGTCGCGGTCGGTGTCGTCGGCCTCAAGCACCAACAGCTGCGCCATGACGTCATCGGCGGAGGCGTCGTCAACCTGGACGCCCAGGAAGATGATGCGGTCCTCAAACAGCTTGGTGTAGGGGTCCTGGCGCTTGAAGCCGTAGGGGGTGCGCTCCTCGAACTGCGGGAGGACGTAGCGGCTGGTGGGGAGGTTGCCTGCGGTGCGGCCGAAACCTGCGGTGCCGAAGGCGGTGCTGCCAAAATTGTATGTCATGTCCATGCTCCTGAAGTCTGTTCCCGGGCCCGTTAGTTCGCGCTGGTTCCGCCGCCACCGGCTACGGTGCCCGCATGCCGGCTGATCTTGTCGAAGAAGCCGTATTCAAGGGCTTCCTCGGCGGTAAACCACTTGTCACGGTCATTGTCCGTGAGGATCTTCTCCACGGTCTGCCCGGTCTGCTCTGCGGTCAGTTCCGCCATGACCTTCTTCATGTGCAGGATCAGTTCCGCCTGGATCTTGATGTCCGACGCCGTTCCGCCAATGCCGCCGGAGGGCTGGTGCATGAGGATGCGGGCGTTGGGGGTGGCATACCGCTTGCCCTTGGTCCCGGAGGAGAGCAGGAACTGGCCCATCGATGCGGCCAGTCCGGTGGCCACGGTGACCACGTCGTTCGGAATGAACTCCATGGTGTCGTAAATGGCCATGCCGGCCGTGACCGAACCACCGGGAGAGTTGATGTAAAGGAAAATGTCCTTTTCCGGGTCCTCCGCGGAGAGCAGCAGCAGCTGGGAGCAGATCAGGTTGGCGTTGTCGTCACGGACTTCCGAGCCAAGCCAGATGATGCGCTCTTTGAGCAGGCGGTTGTAAATGTATGTATCCGAGCCTGCCGATTCCGGGCCGGCCATCGACGGGGTGGTGTGCTGTGCCATGGTGGACTTACCTCTCCTTCGTGCGGCCCGCCGGACCTTGACTGCCCCGGCAACTACCGGAGCACCCAGTCCAATTCCGGACCATCACTAATCTTCACTACTTGGACAGTAGCCGTTTTTGGCGCTGTTTTGTTTCGCAAAACCGTGCTGTTCGCTGACGGCGCACGGTGGCGTCCGCCCACAGCGGACCGCGGCGGCGGAACGGTCCCGCCGCCGTCGTCCGGGCCCGGGGCACGGAGCTTTCGGGACGGAAAAAGCCGTTGCCGGCTCCCCTGGGGGAACCGGCAACGGCCTTGGTCTTTGTGCTGCGGGAAAAGACTAGATGCGGACTTCGCCCGGGTCGGTCACGGCGGTGGGCTCGATGACCTCGTCGCCGTCAACGGCGTCGAGCTCTTCTTCCTCGCCGGCCACGGAGACAAAGTCGGTCAGGTCGACGTCGGCGCCGTTGGTGTCCTTCACGGCGGCCTGGGCCAGCACGGCGGCCAGGGCCTTGCGGCGGCGGACTTCGCCGACGATCATGTTGACCTGGCCGGAGGAGTCGAGCATCTGCGCGAACTGGTTCGGGTCCATGCCGTACTGGCTGGCGGAGGAGACGATGTAGTCGATCAGCTCGGCCTGGCTGACACCGATTTCTTCCTTGTCGGCGATGGCGTCGAGGATGATCTCGTTGCGGAATGCACGCTCGGTGTTTTCCTTGACCTCGGCGCGGTGCTCTTCGGTGTCGTGGTCCTCGCCGTGCGAGTTCTCCGGCTTGAAGTGCTGCTCGATCTGCTCGGCAACCACGGATTCGGGCACGGGGACCTCGATGAGCTCAACGAGCTTGTCCAGCACCTTGTCGCGGGCCTCGACGCCCTGCTCCATGGTCTTGGAGTCGGCGGCCTGCTTGGCCAGGTCCTCGCGCAGTTCGGCAATGGTGTCGAATTCGCTGGCCAGCTGGGCAAAGTCGTCGTTGGCCTCGGGCAGTTCGCGGACCTTGACGGCGGTGACCTTGACGGTGACCTGTGCGTCCTCGCCGGCGTGCTCGCCGCCTGCCAGCTTCGTGTCGAAGATGGCTTCCTCGCCGGCGGACAGGCCGGTGGCGGCCTCGTCCAGCCCTTCGAGCATATTGCCGGTGCCGATCTGGTAGGACAGGTCCGAAGCGGAGTCAACCTCTTTGCCGTCAATGACGGCGGCGATGTTGATGGTCAGGAAGTCGCCGTCGGCGGCGGGGCGGTCCTCGGCCTTGAGCGTGCCGAAGCGGCCGCGCAGCTCGTCGAGTGCCTTGTCGGTGTCGGCGTCGGTGGCTTCCGCGGCCTCAACCTCGACGGCGATGCCGGCGTAGTCGGGCAGCTCAATCTCGGGGCGGATGTCCAGCTCGACGTGGAACTTCAGCTCGCCGTCGGTCGCGGTCGGGTCCGGAACCTCGGTGATTTCCACCTCGGGGCGGCTCAGGGGGCTGATGCCGGTTTCCACCACAGCGCTCTGGTACCAGCCGTTGAGGCCCTCGTTGATGGCGGTTTCCAGGACATAGCCACGGCCAACGCGCTGGTCGATCAGCTTGTTGGGGACCTTGCCCTTGCGGAAGCCAGGCACCTGGACCTGTGTGGCAATCGTCTTGTAAGCCTCTGCAATGCTGGGCTTCAATTCCTCAAAGGAAACCTCAACATTGAGCTTTACCCGGGTGGGCGTGAGGTTTTCGACAGCGCTCTTCACAGCGTGGTACTCCTGATGGTCTGTTGGTGGATGTTAGGCACCAGCACATGGGCAGTCACTGACCAAACGTGAACCGGATAATGCTGAGTCGGGGCGACAGGACTCGAACCTGCGGTCTCCTGCTCCCAAAGCAGGCGCGCTAGCCACTACGCTACGCCCCGTAGTGCCCGCAACAGTCTACGGGCAAAAGATCGCAGATGCACAATTAGCCCCGGCGCCAAAGGGGTCCGGAGGCCCCGCTGCCGATTTGCGGCCCACCGGCACCATTGCTAGTATCGAGGAGTTGTTCAGCCGAGAGGCGGAAATGACAGCCCCAAGCATCGCTTCGGGGGCGTAGCTTAATGGTAAAGCCTCAGTCTTCCAAACTGATTACGCGGGTTCGATTCCCGTCGCCCCCTCCGTTATTACAGAATTGCCGCCGTTCCCGCATTTTGCCGCCGTTATAGCTGCGTCAAAATGCGGGAACGGCGGCATTTTTCGTTTCAGGACCGCTGTTCGTTTCAGGACCGCTGGCAGCCGGGGCACCAGTAGAGCTTGCGGCCGCCGAGCTCCACCATGGCCACCAGGGTCCCGCACCGCCGGCATGGCAGGCCGTTGCGCTTGTACACATAGTGCGCGTCCGCCACGGGCACGGCCTTGTTGCCACTGTCGCCCTTATTAACACCGGCAAGGCTCGACGGCGGCACGCCACCCACGCCGACGCCGCCCACACCGACGCCACGCCCCGAAGGCCGATCCGCCAGCTCCGTGGTGATGATCCGGCCGTCGCGGACGCCGTCGGCCATGGTCATCGCAATGTCGTCCCACAAGGCCGCGGCGTCCCCGGGCCGCAGCGACTTTCCGGGCAGCTGGGGGTCAAGGCCCCGGCGGAACAGGGCCTCGGCCCGGTACACATTGCCCACGCCGGCCAGCACGTCCTGCTTCATCAGCTGCAGGGCAACGGAGGTGGAACTCTTGCGGATGCGCCGCACAAATTCCTCCCTGTCGCCGGGGAGGTTGTGCAAGGGGTCCGGGCCCAGTTTTGACCGGACGGCGGCAGCCTCCGCCAGCGTAAGCACCTCGCAGGCCGTGGGCCCGCGCAGGTCGGCCCAGCCGTGCGCGGAGACCAGGCGCACCCGCACGGCGCCACGGGGTTCGGGCGGGCCGTCGTACTCCCCGTTGTCGTCGCCGGCCTCTTCCTGCTCGCCGATCCGCCGCGGGGCGCCAATGCTGGATGCCCCGGTGAACGTCCTGTCGCCGCCAAAGTCCCAGGCCCCGTAGAGGCCCAGGTGCACGCGCAGCACCAGCTCATGCGAAAAGGACAGGAACAGCTGCTTGCCGTGGGCCTCGGCCCGCTCCAGCACGTGGGCGTCAATCCGGGCGGCACCGGCTGCAAACTTTCCCTGCGGGCTGGACGCTGCCAGCTCCGCGCCGCCAAACACGTCATTGAACTGCCGTGCCAGCCGGTGCACGGAATGCCCCTCAGGCACGTCTGGCCCTACGCATGGCGGTTTTCCGCCAGTCGCCGGTAGCCGTTGAGCAGGGCGGCCAGGCGCTCGGCGTTTTCCATGGTGTCGGCATTGACCACGAACTCGCGTCCGCCGGCTAGGGACACCACCAGGCCGGGCCCCCGCCTCACCACAAATGCCGTGCCCCAGGAACCTGCCCGGTATCCCCAGCCGCCATAGCGCATGGGCTCGATGTCCTCGATGGCCTGGGCGGATCCATAGGCGGCAACCGGTAAATGGACAATGCGCCAGCGCCCCCACACCCTGACCGACAGCCCCTCGGAGGACGCTGACACGGTTCCGGCCATGAAGGAAACCACCGCCGCCGCCAGCGCACCGGCGCCCAGCAGCCACCACGGCGATGCAAACGCGAGGACGGCAAGGGCCACAAAGGCGATGCCGCCCACCACGGCGTACATCCCCGGCGTAGCACGGATGCGGCAGCTGGCGCCCTCACCCCGGCCGGCTGCGGCGGCGTCAACGCGGGCACCCCGGGGAAGGCCGCCGTCGTGCCTGCTGCCGGGGAAACTGCCGGGCAGGCCGCCGTCGAACGCCTCCAGCGGACGGGCCGGGACCAGGAAGGCCAGGAGGATGCCTGCCGCGAGGGCGATTCCGAGTCCGGCCCAGACCAGGCCCCAGTCCATGACGGTGCCAACGGCGGAGGACTTGCCGATTTGCGGTGCCAGCCCGGCCACAAAGATCAGCGCCATGAACGCCGTGAAGACCACGGTGAGTGCCACCCCGGCCCGGCGCAGGCCCGAAGCCAGGGAATTCAGGGACAGGCAGCCGCCCACCAGCAGTCCGGTGCCGAGCGTGACGGCAACGCCGAGTGTGGCGGAGGTCCCGACTCCGGCAAAGCCGTCGGCCGCCCCGGATCCGCTCCAGTGCGATGCGACGGGGTTCGGGAGGCGACCTGCAATGGCCAGCAGCCACGCGCCGACACCCGCGGTGATGAGCACCACGGCCGAAGCACTGACAGCAAACGTCCGCCGGTCAAAGGCCGGCGCTCTCCCGCCCCTTGAAGGCTGGCTGCCCATCATCGCTCCCCCTAAAATCGCCTGTTGCCACTGTTCCCCCAAGGATGTTGCAGGCTATTCGGCAACCTCGCCCGTGGCTTCGTAGGCGGCGATCTTGCCGATGCGGCGCACGTGGCGTTCGGCGTTGCTGAAGGGCTCGGCCAGGAATGCCTCGATCAGGGAGGTGGCTTCCTCGACGGAGTGCTGGCGCCCGCCCACGGCCACCACGTTGGCGTCATTGTGTTCGCGGGCCAGCTTGGCCGTGTCCAGGTTCCAGGCCAGCGCGGCGCGCACGCCCTTGACCTTATTCGCCGCGATCTGTTCGCCGTTGCCCGAGCCTCCCAGCACAATGCCCAGGGCGTCCACTCCGGCTGCCTGGTCCGCCACCACGGCGAGTGCTGCGTTGATGCAGAAGGACGGGTAGTCGTCTTCCGCGTCGTAGGCCTTGGGCCCGTGGTCCACCATGTCGTAGCCCTTGGCGGCCAGCGCGGTGATGAGGTGGGCGCTGAGCTCCATGCCGGCGTGGTCGGTTGCGATGTGAACGCGCATGAATTGTCCTTGGGGCTTGTTGGGTTGAAATCCCTCCAAGCCTACCGAAACACCGGGCCTAGTGTTGCCCGGCGTCCTTGCCGGCCCGGCGGTTGAGGATGGCGGCGAGGTCGTCGGCGGTGTCCAGGTTGGGGGCGTTGACCACCACCCGGCCCGCCTTTTCGGTCCGCAGAACGACGCCGGCCCCCGAGTAGGCGAGGAACGATTCACTGCCGCTGTGCCTGCGCAGGCCCCAGCCGCCGTAGTCGCCCGCCTTGATGTCAAGGGACACGGCGCCGTCGACGTCGGTGCACGGCACCAGGATGACCGGCACCAGCCCGGCCAGCTTCACGGAAAGGCGGCGCCTGTCCATGTGGACCGTCGCGCTCAGGCCGGCGATACCCAGCACGGCCAGCAGCGGCAGGGCGAGCAGGAACCAGGGGCTCAAAATGGTGAGCACGGCCCCCGGCAGCAGGCCCGCCAGCAGGATCATGATCACCACCGAGCTGCGCGGATGGATGGCGTAGGCGAGCCGGTCGTTGGCCACAGTTGGGTCCGCTTCGATGGCCAGCAGCTCGGACAGTGCCGCGTCGTCGGAGGCGCCCCACTGTTCGTCCGGCTTGAACGTCAGGGCCAGCACCACGCCCATGGCGCAGGCCAGGCCGGTGCCCATGAGGGCCACCTGGGCGTCCATGGGCTCGGTGGGCAGTCCGCCCTGGCTGGTCTGGCCCACCAGTGCCGCGGCAAAGAAGGACACGGCGGACATCTGCAGGGTCACCGCCAGGCCCAGCAGGATGCGGCGGAGCTGGCGCGGCAGCACTGTCCGTGCCCCCTGCGCGCCGACGCCGATGCCCGGGACCAGGATCAGCCCCACCCCCATGGCAAGGAAAACCGGGAACGGCACCGGAGCGGAGGCCAGCGGCGGGATGGTTCCACCGGCGGGCCCGCCGCCGAGCAGGAGGCCGCCGCCCACCAGCCCCGCGGACATGAGGACGGGAAGGATAATGGCAAAGCGCAGCGCCCGGGCGTCCAGATGCCTGTCCTTGCCGTTCTCCGCTGCGGGGATGTCCATGGCTTCTACTTTTCCACACGGGCAGCGGCCTGCCTATGCCCCGGCCCCTGTCAGGGAGCCCACGGCGCGCGCCCAGCCGGGGAGGCGGGCGTGCCGCCGCCCACACGCGGGGAAGTTAAGTGAAAGACTATGGGCAAGCCGCCGGCGCGCTGAGCCGGCACCGTGGGACCGGGCGCCAGCAGGATGCACGGACCCACCGTCCACCCGACACCGAACGGAAGGCATCACTTTGCCTGGCATGAACCTGACCCGCGCCGAAGCCATTGAGCGCACGGCCACCCTGACCGCGGAGCACTACGAGGTCACCCTGGACCTGACCGCCTCGGAGACCACCTTCCCGTCCACCACCACGGTGACGTTCAGCGCGAAGGAGGGGTCGTCGTCGTTCATTGACGCCGTCACCGACAAGGTCCACAAAGTGACGCTCAACGGCGTGGAGCTGGACCCTGCCGCGGTCAGCAACGGCGTGCGGATCGAGCTCCCCAACCTGGCCGCCCACAACGTGCTCACGGTGGAGGCGGACGCCCTCTTCATGAACACCGGGGAGGGCCTGCACCGCTTCGTGGACCCCGTGGACAACGAGGTCTACCTGTACAGCCAGTTTGAGGTGCCGGACAGCCGCCGCATGTTTGCCGTGTTTGAGCAGCCGGACCAGAAGGCGACGTTCACCTTCCACATCACCGCCCCGGCCCACTGGGACGTCATCTCCAACTCCCCCACCCCGAAGCCAGAGGCGGCCGGCGAGGGCAAGGCCGTGTGGCACTTTGAGCCCACGCTCAAGATGTCCAGCTACATTACCGCGCTGATTGCCGGGCCGTATGCCTCGGTGCGCAGCGAGCTGACCAGCTCCGACGGGCGCGTGATCCCGCTGGGCGTGTTTGCCCGCAAGTCGCTCATGGAGTTCATGGACGCGGACAATGTGTTTGAGCTGACCCGCCAGGGCTTTGAGTTTTTTGAAAAGCAGTTCGGGACACCGTATGCCTTCCCGAAGTACGACCAGCTGTTCGTTCCGGAATTCAACGCCGGGGCCATGGAGAACGCCGGCGCCGTGACGTTCCTGGAAAGCTACGTGTTCCGTTCCAAGGTCACCGATGCCATGGTGGAACGCCGGGCCATCACCATCCTGCACGAACTGGCCCACATGTGGTTTGGCGACCTCGTCACCATGCGCTGGTGGAACGACCTCTGGCTCAACGAGTCCTTCGCCGAGTTCATGTCCACCCTGGCCGCGGCGGAAAATACGCAGTACGTCAACGCCTGGACGTCCTTTTCCTCCCTGGAGAAGAGCTGGGCGTACCGCCAGGACCAGCTGCCGTCCACGCACCCCATCAAGGCTGACATCACCGACCTGGAGGACGTGCTGGTCAACTTTGACGGCATCACCTACGCGAAGGGCGCCTCGGTGCTGCGCCAGCTGGTGGCCTGGGTAGGCCAGGAGGAGTTCATGGCCGGGGTGCGCGCCTACTTCGGCAAGCACGCCTGGTCCAACACCGAGCTCACCGACCTCATGGTGGAGCTGGAGGCCGCCAGCGGGCGCGACCTTTCCACGTGGACGGAAAAGTGGCTGGAGACGGCCGGCGTGAACACGTTCAAGCCCCAGATTGAGACCGGCGACGACGGCGCCATCACCTCATTCTCGATCCTCCAGTCCGCCGTGGCCGAGCACCCGGTGCTGCGCCCCCACCGCGCCGCCGTCGGCTTCTACAACCTGGCCGCCTCGGGCCCCGACGAGGGCAAGCTGGTCCGCACCCACCGCGTGGAGCTGGACGTGGACGGCGCCGTGACCCCCGTGCCGGAGCTGGTGGGACTGGCCCGCCCGGCCCTGGTGCTGCTCAACGACGACGACCTTGCCTATGCCAAGATCCGCCTCGATGACGTGTCGCTGGCCACCGCGCAGGCGCACCTGGTGGACTTCAAGGACTCCCTGCCGCGCACCCTCGTCTCGGCCTCCGTGTGGGATGCCACGCGCGACGGCGAAGCCCCGGCCCGCGCCTACGTTGACTTTGTCCTGGCCACCGTGGGGCGCGAAAGCGACTCCACCGTCATTACGGTGCTGCTGCGCCAGCTGGCCACCGCACTGCACTTCTACGTGGCACCGGAACACCAGCAGGAGACTGCAGTGGCGGCCGCAGACTCGCTGTGGGCCCTGGCCCAGGGCGCCGAAGCCGGCTCGGACGCGCAGCTGCAATTCGCCAAGGCCTTTGCCCTGCAGGCCCAGTCGGACGCGCAGCTGGACGCGGTCCAGGCGCTGCTGGACGGCACGGCAACCTTGGACGGGCTGTCCGTCGACACGGACCTGCGCTGGGAACTGCTGACCTCCCTGGTCGCCGGCGGCCGGGCAGGCCAGGGCGCCATCGACGCCGAACTGGCGAAGGACAACACCCAGAACGGCCAGCTGGCGGCCGCCGCCGCGAAGGCGGCCATCCCCACGCCGGAGGCCAAGGCTGGGACGTGGGAGGCCGTCGTCGTCCGCGGGGACCTGGCGAACGCCGCCGCCCGCAGCGCCATCAACGGCTTTGGCCGCGTCTGGGACACCTCGCTGCTGGAGCCGTACGTGGCGAAGTATTTCGCCGCGGTCAAGCAGGTCTGGGAGGAGAAGTCCTATGAGACCTCCTCCACCATCATCACGGGGCTGTACCCCTCGCAGCTGGTTTCGCAGGCCACGCTGGACGCCACGGATGCGTTCCTGGCCGCCCTGGGCAGCGAAACCCCGGCCCTGCGCCGGCTCATCGTGGAAAGCCGCGACGGCGTCCAGCGGGCGCTGAAGGCGCAGGCCGCCGACCAGTAGCACCCTTTCCGGCAGCGCTGGCCCCCTGCCACCATGGCAGACGGGCCGGCGCTGCCGGAAAACAAGTGGTCGCCACTCTATCCACGGCGCCGGTTTGGAGGTAGCTTCAGGCCATGAGAGCACATCCACTAAAGAAGTTGGCCGCGCGCACAGCCACGGCCGCACTGCTTGCCGGGGGACTCATTCTGGGGTTCACCGGCGTTCCCGCGCTGGCGGCACCGCCGCCGGCCGGCACGTACACCGTCCTTGGTGACTCCTATTCGGCAGGATCCGGCGGCGGGCAGGAAGCCGCGCCGTGCATGCAAAGCCCCTATGGCTATGGCAGCGACTTTGCCGCCGCCAACGGGCTGGCCATGGCCAACCTGGCATGCTACGGCGCCACGATTGACCAGGTGGCGGCCCTGCAGGTCCCGCTGATCCCCTCATCGACCCGGCTCATCACGCTGACCGTGGGCGGCAATGATGTGGGCGCCGGAGCCGTTGCGGCCGCCTGCCTCAGCGGCACCGCAGGCGTGTGCGCAGCAGCGATCGCGGGTGCGCAGGCCAAGCTGGCCATGCTGCCGGCGCAGCTCAAGGCGCTGACCCAGGACATCCGGTCCCAGGTGCCGCGCGCCCAGGTCATCTACATGGGCTACCCGCACCTGCTGGAACCGGCCACCATGGCGGTCATGCGCTACCCGGCTGAACTAGTGGCCGCGGCAGCAGCCGTCAACGGCGCCGTGGACCAGCTCAACGCCGTGCTGGCCCAAGGCGCCCAGCGCAGCGGGGCGAGCTTTGTTTCGGTGACGGCGGCCTTTGACGGCCACGGCTTCCCGTCGACCGACAGCTGGCTGGTGCCGCCCTTCAACCCCTACGCGTTCCATCCCACGGCCGGCGGCTACGCCTCGGGCTATGCGGCCACGCTGCAGAACGTGAAGCTGAGCCCGCCGCTCTATGCTGGAGTATGGCGCTGAACGAACACCACTACGAAATAGACACATTTTGGACGGGCAACCGGGGCACCGGGACGTCCGGCTACAAGGACTACGGCCGTGACCACAGCGTCACGGCCGTTGGCCTGCCCACGCTGCTTGGCTCGGCCGACAGGCCGTTCCACGGCGACCCGGACCGCTGGAACCCGGAACTGCTGCTCCTGACGGCCCTGTCCCAGTGCCACATGCTGTCCTATTTGCACGTGGCCGTCATGAACGGCGTGGTCATCACCCGCTACCAGGACAAGGCCACCGGGACCATGCTGCTCAACCCGGACGGCAGCGGCCAGTTCCAGTCCGCCACGCTCCACCCGCTCATCTCCGTGGCCGATCCCGCCACGTTGGAGCTGGCCCTGGGCCTGCATGCGGAGGCGTCGCGAAAGTGCTTCATTGCCCGCAGCGTGAACTTCCCCGTGCACCATGAGCCGGGCGTGCTGGCGCCCACACAGGACTGAATTCGCCGCGCACCCGCGTTAGGGTTGGAAGAGAACAATCCCGTTCCCAACATGCAAGGTGATTGACGCGTGCCCCTGAACACCCTTGAAGCTGCAGGCAACTCCGTCCTGGACAACCTGCTCCATGCCGGCATTGCCGTGGCCATTTCCCTGCTGGCGTGGCTGGTCCTGCACTACCTGATCCGCATGGTGGTCAAGCGCGCCGAAAAGGGCCCGTGGCGCCAAAAGGGACTGGGCTGGGTCAAGCCCGTGTTCCGAAATCTGGACCCGGTGATGCGCGCCCTCGACAATGAACGCCGCGTCCAGCGCGCCCGGACAATCGGCACGCTGCTGAATTCGCTGTTGACGGTGATTGTGGTGGTCATTGGCGGGTTCTACGTGTTGCTCGCCTTCCATGTGGACATCGGCCCCCTGCTGGCCAGCGTGGGCGTGGTGGGCATCGCCATCGGCTTCGGCAGCCAGCAGCTGATCCGCGACTTCCTGGCCGGCATCTTCATCACCCTGGAGGACCAGTACGGCATTGGCGACATCATCCAGACCAGCGAGGTCATCGGCGAGGTGGAGTACGTGGGCCTGCGAATCACCCGGGTCCTGGGCGAGGACGGCACACTCTGGTACCTGCGCAACGGCGAGATCCTGCGCCTCGGGAACCGTTCCAAGGGCAGCTACACAGCGCCGGAGGCCGAGCCTGCCGCTCCCCCGGCAACCGTCCCTGCCAGCACGACGCC